>CAMZFW010000007.1 GCA_947306225.1 uncultured Bacteroidales bacterium | reverse complement strand
AACCCGTTACCTTTTGATTGCGAACCAAATGCTCTACCAAATGAGCTAATACCCCTTTGCTAAGAAAAAAGGGTCGTTGTAGCGACCCTCTCTTTGGTGGAGTATATCGGAGTCGAACCGATGACCTTTTGACTGCCAGTCAAACGCTCTAGCCACCTGAGCTAATACCCCTTGCTTATCTCTCGAAAGCGGGTGCAAAAGTACAACCTTTTTTTGAATTGGCAAACATTTTTTTATAAAAAAAATTGTTCTAATTGATTATCAGTACTATTTATTAACAAAATAATGGGTGTTGAGTACGGATAATGGGGCCGAAACAGCCTCATTTTTTCATTTTTTGGGGGTAAGCCGAACAACAATTTAACGAGGTTTACACGCTATTGGCCACGGGCACGGCTACGGTTGACGATAGCCACCCCGGCAAAGACACAGACTGCCGCCAATAGTTTCATCCATGTGAGGCGGTCCATACCGATGGCTATTCCCACTGCCGATGCTATGATGGGCTGAAGATAGCCATACATGCTCACCAAGGTTGGACGAATGCGTTGCTGACCGATTGGAATAAGGAAATAGGCAATAAATGTGGCGAATATAATCAGGTAGCCCACTTCCCACCATACCTTTGCAGACACGGCGGCATAGTCGAGAGCCACCACCTGTTTCGCCGAGAAGGGAAGTGAGACCAGAAAGGCAAAAAGGAACATCCATTTCATCAGCGTCACCACACTGTAGCGTTGGATTACTGGTCGGCATATACCCAAATAGAGGGCAAAGCAGAGCGCATTGGTGATAGTGAGGACGATGCCCAGCGGGCTTGTTTGCACAGGCCCTGCGGCATGGGTGGACTGGAATATAAGCCATAGCACACCGGCAAAACTGAGTGCCACTCCGCCTGCTTTTTTCCATGTGATGGGCTCCTTGAGGAAGATGGCTGCCACAAACATGGTCATAATAGGTGTCATGGACTGCACAACCGACAGGTCGATGGGAGCTGTCATGGTGATGGCTGTGAGGAACGTCATTTGGGGTAATACCAACCCCAATAAGGCGGCACCTGCCATGCGCAGGAGGTCGATAGCAGGCACTTTTTCGCGCCGAGTGAAAAGACCAAGCATCCAGAAGAGGAGACCGGCACAGAAGGCTCGGAGCGTGAAGAGAAAGATAGGCGACAGCTCTCCTTGATTGGCGATGTCTTTGCAGAAGACGATGTTGAGACCAAATATGGCGTAAGCGCCAAAACTGGCAAGATGGCCTATTAATTGACGGTTCATTTATATTTTACAATTGGTCAGTATAGATATTGTCTTGGAATAGTGCAACGCGGTTGATGATTGGGCAGGCATAGCACTCGACGAAACGGATGCGCAGTGCAGTGGTGGTGGTCTGCGCGGTGAGGAGGATGCGCTTATAGCCAATGGTGGTGGCATGGCATAGCTGTTGCCACTGTCCGTTGTGCATAACGTCTACCTCAAACTGTGCGACACGCTGTCCCAATGGAATATACTCCTGCAGCATGATGCGGTTGAAGGTGATAGGATGGTCGAAGGTGAGTGTGAGGGTCGGGGTGAGGCAAGTGTCGGCAACGGTCCAATAGCGGTGGTAGTGTGTGTCAGTCACATTCGAAGGGCTGTAGGCTTTGCCACGACGGGAAGAGGCTGTGACGTGGGCATCCTGTGCCAGGTCGTTAGAAAAGATGTTGTCGAGGGCTTCGCGCAATTCCATCAGTCGCAATGAGTCGGCATCAGGTATCAACCCCCGTGTGTCGGGCGGCACATTGAGCAGCAAAAGGGAGTTGCGTCCTACGCTGGTGTAATAGATGGAAAGCAGTTGCTGAAGACTTTTGGGCTGCTCGTCGGCGTGGTAGAACCACCCTGGGCGGATGGACACGTCGGTCTCTGCGGGTACCCAGGCCTTTCCATCGGGGGTGCCGGGGTTGAGCAAATCGGTGCCAGGCGACTTGCTGCCTGGCTCGAAACCCTCTATATTGATGCGCGACCAGCAAGTCTCACCACAGCATCCCGCTTCGTTGCCCACCCATCGACAGCCGGGGCCCACGTCGCTAAAGATGACCGCTTGGGATTGCAGTCGTGCCACTGTGCCGTTGAACAGCGGCCAGTCGTATTCCTGCCGCTTGCCGTTGGGTCCTTCGCCGTTGGCGCCGTCGAACCATTGCTCGAATATTTCTCCATACTGCGTGAGGGCACTCTCCAGCGTGCGACGGAAAGTCTCGTTATACTCAGGGGTGCCGTATGTGAGGGCGTTTCTATCCCATGGGGAGATATAGACCCCAAACTTCAGTCCCGCCCTCAAGCAAGCATCCGACAATTCGCGCAACACATCGCCCTTGCCCCCGCGCCAGCTGCTCTCACGAACGGTATGAGTGCTGACAGGGTTAGGCCATAGGCAGAAGCCGTCGTGGTGTGTGGCTGTGATGATTATGCCCTTCATACCGGCAGCCTTAGCCACCGAAGCCCACTGGTCGCAATTGAGGGCTGTGGGATTGAACATATCCTCCGTCTCGGTGCCTTCGCCCCATTCGAGTCCTGAGAATGTGTTGGGACCGAAATGGCAGAACATGTTCATTTCCATCTGTTGCCAACGTAGTTGTGCATCGGTGGGGCAGGGACCGTAAGGTGCGGGTGGGTCTATGGCGCAGCTAGTCAGCAGCAATAAGAGCAAAGGAGGCAATAAAAATCTAAGCATATTACTCGATTTCGAATGGTTCGGGGTAATCTACCAGCACCACCTTTACAGAGGGATGCTGAGCGATGAGGCGGCTGTGCGCCACATTGGTGTCGTTATATTCGCGTGGAGTGTCCCAAATATGAATATTCTCGTTAGGGAAGGTGTAGGGCAAGAGAGGAAACATGTGGTAGTCGCCACTGAGGGCATCGGGGTGCAGTGTGTTGATTTGCTGACGAATGGTTTCTGCCCAATCTTTATCAGACCGACCAGTCAACCAGTTGTTTTCAACCCAAAGGATAACCCTTAGTCCCGAATCTTTGACGGTCTGCAGGGCTAGGGGGTCCCAACTCTCTACCATAACCCGCCGTATGATATGGTGCCGACGGGCCGCAAGACATATTCGGTGACTTATCAGCGAGGCGTTGGCAGATGTGATGTTTTTCATGTCAAGCCAATAATAGTTGCTGTCGGGGTGGTTGAGCGAGTCGAGCCACGCATCGAAGGTGAGTCCAAGGATGGTGTCGTACAGTTCATGCCCCATAAATAATAGGTCTTGATGTTCTGAATAGTTAAGGTCAACCTCGATACCTTCAAACCGAGCCTCTGCCTCGCGCCCCGAAGCTACGTCTGAGACCCTATGTGCCCATATCTTGGAGTTGGGATATTGAGCGACAGGGCGATATGAGTCGGTGGGTCGGGCGCATCCACTTATCGTCAACATGGTGATAACGAGTAAAGAGTAAAGGGTTCTACTACTTACCATATTTCAGAGTTATTTGGATGTTTGACAGGGCGATGCGGAATCCTGCCAACCAATTGTCTTTTGAATAGGGTGCTTGTAGATCAATCTTGAGCTCATTGATACCCGTTTCACCTAGAGGAAACTCCTTGGTGACACTCACGTGTGTTTCATCGCTGAATAGTTTGTATAGGGGCTCGCCATAGTGTTGTTTGCTGTCGCCCACGCAGTAGATGAACAGGTCGGGGTATTGTTCGGGCAACAGTCCTTCGGGCACGATGGCGTCGGCATCGAGCGTAATGCTCACATATCGGTACTCGGGTTTGCTTCTAAATCGCTTGGTGGGGAGTATTGTGTATCTATAACAAGGCTGCGGAGATGAAGCGTCGGGACCGACATATACGACATCAGGCGCAATGAAAATATCTGAGGTTATGAATACAGGTCGTTTAGTGGTGGGATGTGCGGTGAGGTGGTTTGTCAGGTAGGTGTAGGAATAAAGGTGGCGCATCAACTGCAGCTGCCGCCTACAGGTGTCGAGTATGGCGGTATCTGAACAAGGGTGCAACAACAGGTCGTTGCCGAAGGAATAGAGCTTCTCAGGCGCTAATTGGCTTGCTGACTGATAGTAGTAGTTATGGAAGACAATATCGTGTATCGTATGATGATAGTTGACAACAAGCAGTGTCTTGGGCGTAGGGCCAAGACCATCGCCAAGCCAGTGCACTGTGGGATGGGTGGGCAGGTGGTATTTCGTAGCGAGGAGGCTGTAGAGTGCGGGAGCCACATCGTTGTGGGTGACAACATGGGTGAAGGTGGCTGGTTGCCTGATGAGTGGCGACCATAGAATGAGTGGCACATGATGAAAGGAGAGTTTGTCGCCTTTTTGACGACCGGTGGCATGGTCGCCCGTGATAACGAAAAGGGTGTTTTCATATCCGGGCAGATGACCATAGCTGTGAATGAAGTCACGTAGACAGTCGTCCGTGAACAGGCATGAGGGGAAAAGAGCTGCCAGATAGTCGCCTGCCTGAGTTTTGGACAGCCGAGCAGCACGTCGTTCATATTCCTTTTGCCGTCCCTTGTCTGTCAGTTTCAGCTCTTCGTGCATCGACAGGGTGGTGACAAGCGAGATATGGGGGTCAGAAGGCTTCCGTTGCTGAGACTGCTCCAAATCCTTTAGCGTACGGGCGAAAAGCGAGTCATCGGCATAGCCCCAGTTGCCAGCACCGTTTTCGGTTGGCGCTGCGACAAACTCCTCGAACATCGGCGAAAGGTAATCGATGCTCTGGGCAGTTAGGTATTCGTATATGCAGTCGAAGTTGAAGTCGCCAGCATAATAGGCTCGCGTGTTGTACCCCGCACTTTTCAGCAGAGAGAAGAGGCTGTTGTGGTTGGGCATCGAGCCAAATTGAAAGCACTTGGGGCCACCCACGGAGCCGGTGATGGCGGGAATGGCACCATAACTTCGTATGGTGGTGGAGAGGCAATTGCGCCAATACAGCCCTGTGGCGGCCAACGAGTCGACAAAGGGCATGGCTCCTGTACCCATGATTTCCGCTCCCAACGATTCCACCAGAATGATGACGATATTGGGAGCCGACGCACCCGTTTCCCCGCTAGCGAAATAAGGAGAGAGGAAGGTGTCGGACGAGGTGGTGCGCTCCAAAGGATAGTGCGGGTCGGGCGGGATGCCCCATTCGGGATGGGTGGCATTGAGGTCGTGCACCCAGGCTTCGTTGTATTCGGTCAACTCCATTCCCTCCCGTTGGTGGAGTCGCGACCTGTGGTAATATTCATGGCAGTCGGCTATCAGATAGTGGGTCTTGTTCAGGATATAGTGGTCGTACCCTTCCTCTATCAGATGCGACATCTTGAAGATGAGCGAGAGCAGTATCATCACCCCCGCCACAACAACTACCACCCATGCGCCTCGTGTGGGATGCTTGGCACGCCACAGGCCGAGAGCTGTAAATCCTCCTATCAACAGCAATATCAGCACCACGGGTTTCACGATGCCCATGGCTCCTTTTATTGCCATAAAAGTCTCACTGAACGGACGCGCCACCAGCTCACAGCCCAGCAGATAGCCATTGTGTGCGACATATAGAGTCAGACCCACCTCGGCGAGCAGCAGCAAAGCGTACAGCACGGCTGCCACCACACGGGCAGCCTTCTGCGACAGCAGTTGTATCAGCCAATACAGCACCCCTATGCCCAGCACCGTCCACGATGCCACTATTAGATTCACTACTAGTGCATTGACAAGTATCTTCCCACTGCCTAGCGCACCTCCCTCCAACGCAAAAAACTCCACCACCTTCAGCGCAACAAGGCATACCAAATACACTCCCGCTATAGCCAGATAGCGGGCAAGTGATGATTTAAACGTCCCTTTGTCTATCATGCGTATTATTTCGCTTTAGCATCAATCTTAGCTTGGAACTTCTCAGAATCGATAATAAACCGTTCGTGCCTGCCCTCGCCGATGAGGCCGCACTCGTCGAAAGCCTTCACGGCAAACACCAATCGGCGGCGGTCCACTTCCACCAACTCGCTATCACACCACACCCGCATACCCACAGGCGTGGCAGCGCAGTGCGACACATCCACATGTGTGCCCACTGTGCCTTGCCCGGGCTCAAGTAATGGGGTGACACTGTCGTTGCAAGTCTGTTCTATCAGTGCAATCATCATCGGGGTGGCAAACACCTTCACCAACCCGCTACCAATACGGTCGGCTGTCACCTCGTCGGTAACAATCTGCTCCAAATGGCCTTTCAATCCTATTGTTATCATATAATGTTGTGTTAACGTATGAATGTGGGAATGTGCAACTAACGCAATTACACAATAACGCATTCCATCTAGTGCCCATAGTCCGTCAGGAACTTGATTCTCATCAGTCGGATTTCCTCCTCTGTATAGTCTTCGTCGTCCTCAAACTCTTCGTATGCCTCTTGCAGGTCGCCGCTCTCCGACTCGCGCCAATAGTCCATCAGCACCTCCTGATGCTCTGCTTCAATGTTCTCATCAATATAATAGTCTATATTGAGCTTTGTACCCGATGAGATGATACGCTCCATCTCGGTCATCAGTTCGTCAAGGGTCATACCCTTGCCTTTCGCTATGTCTTCGAGCGACTTACGCCTGTCAATTGCCTGAATGATATATATCTTATGCTCTGAACGCCTTGCCGCACTATGCACCACAATATCCTGCGGACGCTCTATCTCGTTCTCTTCCACATAGGTCTTAATCAAGTCGACAAAGGGTGCGCCATACTTCTGCGCCTTGGCAATACCCACACCTGTGCATCGACTCAATTCCTCCACCGTGCAGGGATACTGGATGGTCATATCCTTCACTGAGCGGTCTTCGAATATGACATGCAGAGGCAGCTTCTCGCGCTGGGCTATAGAGCGTAGCAGACTCTTCAACTGGCTGTACAATGCCTCGTCGCCTGCCGCTGCACCGCCACCACCTTGTGCCTCGATATCGTCATCTTCGTCGCTGCCGCTACCACTATAGTCGTGGTCGCACGCCACCATGATGTCGTACGGCTTTTTGATAAACTTATGTCCGGCAGGTGTCAGTTTCAGCACACCAAACATCTCAATCTCCTTCACTAACAACTTCTCAAACAACGCCTGACGCAGCACTGCTTTCCAAAACAGCGCGTCGTGGTCGGTGCCTTGCCCCCACTGTTCCAATTCGTCCTGATGGTATACTTTGGTATGGTTGTTCTTCCTGCCCAGCATCACATCCACTATGTCCTGCGCCTTGAATGCCTGCTTCGTTGCCAACACCGTCTCTAGCGCATATTGCATCTCTTCCTTGGCGGGAACGCGTGGCTTAGGATGCAGACAGTTGTCGCAGCACCCGCAATTCTCCTGTTTATAATCCTCTCCAAAATAACGCAGCAGGTTCATCCGGCGGCACATCGACGATTCGGCATAGCTCACCACCTCCTGCACCAGCTGGTTTGCCAGCTCCTGCTCGGTGATATTCTTGTCGGTAAAAAACTTATACAGCCGCTCAACATCATGTTCAGAATAGAAGGCAATACACTTGCCTTCGCCGCCATCGCGGCCTGCACGTCCCGTTTCCTGATAGTAGCCCTCTAGGCTCTTAGGTATGTCGTGGTGTATCACGAAACGCACGTCGGGCTTGTCGATACCCATGCCGAAGGCAATGGTCGCCACTATCACGTCCACCTCCTCCATCAAGAACTTATCCTGATTCTCGGCCCTCACCTTGTGGTCCAGTCCCGCATGGTAGGGCAACGCCTTGATGCCGTTCAGCACCAACAGCTCAGCCAAGTCCTCCACCCGTTTGCGGGTAAGGCAGTAGATGATGCCGCTCTTGCCCTCGTTGTCGCGGATAAACTTGATAATCTCTTTGTGCAGTTCCCTAGGCTCGCTAGGCTTTGGACGCACCTCGTAGTACAGGTTCGGGCGGTTGAACGACGACACGAATATCTGTGCGTGTTCCATGCGCAGATTCTTGATTATGTCCTGTTGCACCTTGGGTGTGGCAGAGGCAGTAAGTGTGAGAATAGGCGCCTTACTGTTGATTTGGTCTATGGCATCGCGCAATCGGCGATACTCCGGGCGGAAATCGTGTCCCCACTCCGAGATGCAGTGCGCTTCATCGATGGCAAAGAACGATATATCCAGCTGCTGCAAGAACTCTATCGTATCCTCCTTGCTGAGGGTCTCGGGAGCCACATACAGCAGTTTCGTGCCCCCTACCAGCAGGTCGTCCTTCACCTCCTTGGTCTGCGCCTTCGACAGCGACGAGTTCAGAAAGTGTGCCACACAATCCTGACCCGAGGTATAGCGCACCGCGTCCACCTGATTTTTCATCAGTGCTATCAAAGGCGAAACCACGATGGCCGTACCCTTGCAAATCATGGCCGGCAGCTGGTAGCAGAGCGACTTTCCACCCCCCGTAGGCATAATTACAAAGGTATCCTGCCCATCCAGAAGACTCTGAATGATAGCTTCTTGGTCGCCTTTGAAACTATCAAAGCCAAATATTTCTTTCAACTTTGCGTGCAAATCCATCATAATTCAAAAAAAACACGTAATTTTGCACTCCAAAGTTAGTAAAAATTCTTTAATCATCAGAAAAAAAGTGACACAAAAGACTCCACAAGAGATACAAAACATTGCAATACAAGTTATTGCAGATGAAAAAAAAGCTATCGAGAATCTCGAAAAACGTGTCAATAATAGCTTTTCTGAGGCTGTCGAAACCATTTTTTCGGCCTCTGGAAGGGTCATAATTACCGGTATTGGCAAGAGCGCGAACATCGCCTCTAAAATCGTCTCCACCTTCAACAGCACCGGCACCCCCGCACTCTTCATGCATGCCGCCGATGCCATCCACGGCGACCTCGGCATGATACAGCCCGGCGACGTGGTCATCTGCCTCTCCAAGAGTGGCAACACCCCCGAAATCAAGGTTCTCATCCCGTTGGTCAAAAACTTCGGCAATCCCCTCATCGCCATCGTAGGCAACACCGACTCGTTTCTGGCGCAACAGGCCGACATCGTACTCGATGCCACCGTCGAACACGAGTCCTGCCCCAACAACCTTGCTCCCACTGCCAGCACCACCGCCCAACTCGTCCTCGGCGATGCCCTCGCCGTGGCCCTCATCGAGTGCCGCAATTTCACCGCCCGCGACTTTGCACGCTTCCACCCCGGCGGTGCCCTCGGCAAGCAGCTCTACATGCGCGTCAGCGACCTCTACCGACAGAACGAACGTCCCCTCGTCCACCCCGACACTTCCATACGCGACACCATCCTCGAAATGACCTCCCGCCGCCTCGGCTGCGCCGTCGTGGTAGACAACCACGACCAAATACTCGGCATCGTCACCGACGGCGACCTGCGCCGCATGCTCAAGGCCAACCAATCCGTCGAGCATCTTACTGCCTCCGATATTATGAGCTCTAACCCCAAGCGCATCGCCGACTCCGAATATGCCGTCAACGCCCTTCACCTTATGCGCGCCCACAGCATCACACAGCTCATCGTTGTCGACACCGACGACCGCTACCTCGGCGTGCTGCACCTCCACGACATCCTTCGCGAAGGAATCATTTAAACTTGAAAATTCGTTAACGCGTCAATTCGTTAGTCTTATTCAAACATTCAAGCATTCAAACATTCAAGCACTCACACCATGCTCCTCAGAACTGAAAACGTAGTAAAGAAATACCGCTCACGCACCGTAGTCAAAGAGGTCAGCGTCGAAGTCAGACAAGGCGAAATCGTAGGCCTCCTCGGCCCCAACGGTGCCGGCAAGACCACCACCTTCTACATGATAGTGGGCATCATCAAACCCTTCTCCGGCCGCGTCTTCCTCGACGACACCGAGATAACCACCCTCCCCATGTACCGCCGTGCCCAGCTCGGCGTGGGTTATCTGGCACAGGAAGCCTCCGTCTTCCGCCAGATGTCCGTGGAGGACAATATCATGTCCATCCTCGAGTTCCGAAAAGATTTAGACCCCCAACAACGCACCGACAAACTCGAGTCGCTCATCCGCGAATTCGGTCTTGACCATATCCGCACAAACAAAGGCATACAGCTCTCTGGTGGTGAACGCCGCCGCACCGAGATAGCGCGAGCCCTTGCCAACGATCCCAAGTTCCTACTCCTCGACGAGCCTTTCGCTGGTGTCGACCCCATCGCCGTGCAGGACATTCAGGACATCGTGGCACACCTCAAAGACCGCAACATTGGCATCCTCATCACCGACCACAACGTCCATGAGACCCTCAGCATCACCGACCGCGCCTACCTCCTCTACGAAGGCCGCGTACTGCACCACGGCACCCCCGAAGAGATGGCCGCCGACCCCGATGTCCGCGAGAAATACCTCGGCCGCGACTTCGAGCTCCGCCGAACAAACACAGTAAAACTGAACGCTATTAGTTGAACCTAACCCAGATTGGCGGTCAACTCTCAGCTTAACATTCTCTCCGCCACCACCTGCCAGTCTACTATCTGCCATAGGGCGGCGAGGTAGTCGGCGCGGCGGTTTTGGTAGTCGAGGTAGTAGGCGTGCTCCCACACATCGAAGGTCAGCAACGGCACCAGACCGCTCTTCACGGGGTTGCCAGCGTTTGCCTCTTGGGTAATCACCAGGTGTCCTTCGTCATTCAGCGACAGCCACACCCAGCCTGAGCCAAACAGCGTCGCGCCCTTCTGCTCAAACTCCTTCTTGAATGCTTCGAACGAACCGAAGTCGCGTACAATCAACTCCAACAACTTGCCTGCGGGTTCGTGGTTGGCAGTTCCAAACTGCTCGAAATACATCACATGGTTCAGCACCTGCCCCGCGTTGTTGAACAGGCCGCCCTCCGCGTGGCGCACCACCTCGCTGATAGGCTTGCCCTCCAGCCCGCTGCCGGGCAATAGCTTGTTCAGGTTGTCCACATACGCCTTCAGGTGCTTGCCGTGGTGGAAGCCCAACGTATTGCTGCTAATCACGCCCAGTGCTTCGGCATCGTAGGGCAGCTGCATCATCTCAAAAGTCCCATTGACAGGTAAAATGTCTCTCATAACTAAATCAGTTTTGTTATTTTTTTGAGTATAACGCAAATGGCAGCCGTTTATTGTACCGCGCCACAGATTTCTTGCACTCCGCGGCCGTACTGCCTCCTTTTACACATATCCGTTCGTTTGCCGTTCGTTATCCGATCGTTTGCCGTCCAGGCGACGGCAAACGACCCCCCAATCGGTAGAATGCGGTAAGTTTCGGTAAAAAGCGGTAAGATGCGGTAAGTTTCGGTAGAATGCGGTAAGATGCGGTAAAATGCGGTAAGATGCGGTAGGAATCGGTATGGTTGGGACACTAGTGGAAGGCAAAAAGAATATTAAATAATGTTAAATATTCCTTTGCGGTGATAGTTTTGGAAAATCTGCGGGTTATTATAATGAAGGCAAATATTAATCACCCCGGATTGCCTGATTGCGGAAGCAACCGAAGACTGCTTGTCGAGAAGAATCGGGAGCAAACAGAATCAGCCCAAATGTTTATAGAACACACCGTAAGGAAGGAGCATAGACTCATCTCTATAAATATAAAACCTTTTAACTTTAAAACATTTGTCGCTCCGATAGTTATAATGTTTTGAAGGTGGGGTGTTGATAACTCGTTTCCTGTGGAAAGAAAAGTATTGTGTAATTTAGCAGTCTCAAAAATAATGTGCCCGTGTGGGTAATCATTTGTATTTGAGAACTGAGAATTGAGAATTGAGAATTGAGAATGCCCTCAATCTTCTCAACTCCCAAATTCTCAGACTATTAAAATTGAAACTAAAAATAAACCGCTATGCAGTCTGATATGTTTTTGAATTTTGGTGATGATAGCCAGCAACTTAAGCCGAAGAGCTATACGCAGTACCAGCCCGACGAGATTATGAAGTCGTCGGTGGAATACTTTGGTGGCGACGAGCTGGCAGCGAACGTATGGATGAACAAGTACGCCCTTCGTGACGACGACAAGATTTACGAGCTGAATCCCGACATGATGCACCATCGTCTGGCATCGGAGTTTGCCCGCATAGAGCAGAACTACCCCAACCCGATGTCGGAGGAGACGATATACGGACTGCTGAAGGACTTTAAGTATGTCATTCCGCAGGGCAGCCCTATGTCGGGCATCGGCAACGACTTTCAGGTGGTATCGCTGTCTAACTGCTTCGTTATCGGCAACAGCGGCAGCAGCGACTCGTATGGCGGCATCATGAAGATAGACCAGGAGCAGGTGCAGCTGATGAAGCGACGCGGCGGCGTGGGCCACGACCTGACGCACATACGTCCCTCGGGCAGCCCGGTGAAGAACAGCGCGCTGACCTCGACGGGCATCGTGCCCTTTATGGAACGCTACAGCAACACCACCCGCGAGGTGGCACAAGGCGGCCGTCGCGGTGCCCTGATGCTGAGCATCAGCATCAAGCACCCCAACGCGGAGCAGTTTATCGATGCCAAGCTGGAGCAGGGCAAGATAACGGGTGCCAACGTGTCGGTGAAGATTACAGACGAGTTTATGGAGTGCGTGAAGAGTGGCAAGCCCTTTGTACAGCAGTACCCTGTGGACTCGGCAAACCCCATAGTGCGAAAGGAGATTGACGCCCGCGCATTGTGGAACAAGATTATCCACAACGCATGGGCCTCGGCTGAGCCAGGGGTGCTGTTCTGGGACACGATACTGCGCGAAAGCGTGCCAGACTGCTATGCCGACTTCGGCTACCGCACGGTGAGTACCAACCCCTGTGGCGAGATACCGCTGTGCCCCTACGACAGCTGCCGACTGATAGCAGTGAACCTGTACAGCTATGTGAAGAACCCCTTCACGCCACAGGCCGAGTTTGACTTCGACATGTTCCGCGACCACATCATCAAGGCGCAACGCCTGATGGACGACCTCATTGACTTGGAACTGGAGAAGGTGAACAAAATCCTGACCAAGATTGAGAGCGACCCCGAAGGCGACGACATCAAGAGCGTAGAGCGCAACTTGTGGCTGAACATCAAGATGAAGTGTCTCGAAGGTCGCCGCACAGGACTGGGCATCACCGCCGAAGGCGACATGCTGGCCGCCATGGGGCTGCGCTACGGTAGCGATGAGGCGACGGATTTCTCGGTGAACGTACACCGCACACTAGCCTGCTCCGCCTACCGCTCAAGTGTCATCATGGCAAAGGAGCGTGGCGGATTCCCCCTCTACGATGCCAACCGCGAGAAGTTGAACCCATTCATCCAACGTCTGGCGGAAGCCGACCCGGAGCTGTACACCGAGATGCTGCAGAACGGCCGACGCAACATCGCCCTGCTGACCATCGCCCCCACCGGCACGGTGAGCATCTGCACACAGACTACCTCGGGCATCGAACCCGTGTTCCTAGTCAGCTACAAACGTCGCAAAAAGATTAACCCCAACGACAAGGACAGCTCGAAACACAAGATAGTGAAGGACGAAAACGGCGACTATTTTGAAGAATACAACGTGCTGCACCCGAAGTTTATCGACTGGCTGAAGCTGAGAGGCTACAACCAAGAGCAGATAGACAACATGGAGGACAAGGAGCTAGACCGCCTCATCGCCGAGTCGCCATACTACAAAGCCACTTCAGCCGACATCGACTGGGTGAGCAAAGTGAAGATGCAGGGAGCCATACAGAAATGGGTGGATCACTCGATAAGCGTCACCGTCAATATACCGAAAGAAACCAGCGAAGAAGTAGTAAGCACAATCTACATGACAGCCTGGGAAAGCGGCTGCAAGGGCTGCACCATTTACCGCGACGGCTCGCGCCACGGCGTGCTGGTGTCGAAATCAACCACCGACAAATGCAGCGAATTTGGCGAGAGCAAGGCTCCCAAACGCCCCAAGAAACTGGAGGCTGAAGTGGTGCGCTTCAAGAACGACAAGGAGGACTGGATTGCCGTGGTGGGTATGTATAACAACCGCCCCTACGAGATATTCACCGGACGGGCGGAAAGCTTCATACTGCCCAAATGGGTGGAGAAAGGCTGGGTAATCCGCGTCAAGGAAAAAGGCGACGAACACGCCCGTTACGACTTCCAGTTCTTGGACCAGGACGGCTACCATGTGACCATGGAAGGCCTGAGCCGCATGTTCAAGAAGGAGTATTGGAACTATGCCAAACTCATCAGCGGCATCCTGCGCCACGGTATGCCCATCCCCAACGTGGTGGACCTTATTGGTAAGCTGAACTTCGACGTGGACAGCATCACCACGTGGTCGAACGGTGTGGCACGCGCCCTGAAACGCTACATCAAGGACGGCACCGAGACCGGCGAGACCTGCCCCGACTGCGGCGGCAAGATTATCTACACCGGTGGCTGTAAGAGCTGCCCCAACTGCGGATGGTCGAAATGCTCGTAAGCTGAGAGTATTACTAGTAGGGCTAGTATTGCTAGTATTACTAGAAAAAAAGGGAGCGGCCGCTTGGCGACCGCTCCCTTTTGATTATCTAAGTGGGTTATCTAACCACCAGTTTGCGAACAATGTTGACATCGTCTGCCACGACGTGGACATAATAGGCACCTTGTGCAAGGTCCTTGACCGACATCTGTTTACGACAGTCGTTGCCATCATTGCACCACAACTCTTCAGACGCTACCACACGACCGCTGACATCAACGACGGTGATGAGCAGCCGACCTCTGACTCCGTCCACGCTAATAGTGGCGGCATCACTGGTAGGATTGGGATAGACGTCGCATGAGAAGCTGCCATCGACTGGAGCGATGCCTGTCTGCGGAAGCGTGGTGAAAGTAACACGGTATCCGTCACTGAATACCTCTTCGGTACAGGCAGAACGGACATAGACATCATAGTCCATATCCGGAATAAGACCTGTGATGGTGTAGGTGGGCGTAGTGACTCTGATATCAGTGCCCGTACCTTGGTCAAATCCGGAATAGCCATAGCTGACCACCCATGCCGACTCTTCTCCACCAGGAGTCCATGACACCATGGCGGAGCTGCTGGAAATCTGGCTCACCTGCACTTCGGTGACAGCCTGACAGGCAGGTGTGTTGAATGCAACGGGCTCAGACCAGTCGCTATAAGTGGTGGCAGAGCACATAGCCTGCACACGGACATTATAGGCAACATCGGGATAGAGACCTGTGATGGTGACATGGCTGCTATAGACCGTGTCGTGGCTGCTAAGCGCACTATTGTAGACATTGACCACGTAGGCGACAGCGTGAGCAGTGACATCTGCCCGCCATGAGAGAGTGACAGACTGAAAATCGACATCGTCGACAACAACACCTTCGGGGACATAGCAGGTGAGGGTGTCGGTGACACAGTTGCTGGTAGTCCAGAACGAGATGGCGGTGTCGCTGCAGAGGCTGCGCACACGGTAGTTGTAGGTGGTGTTGGGCTCGAGGTTGGTGAAGGTGTAGCTATGGGCGTTCACCAGCGTGGGAGCCGGCCATGCATTGGTGCTGGCGGGCTTGATGGCCACCTCGTAGTTGCTGGCAGGGCCTACCCATGTGGCAGCGATAGAAGTGGCACCCACATTGACATTGGCGAAGGTGGGTCGTGTGCACGATTCAGTGCCATAGACTACGATGCTGTCGAGCAGCACACCCTGGCCGAAACCAGAATGAGCCATGAAAGCGACCTGATAGGTAGCCGAGGCGTTGGGCAGCATGACGGTGTCGACCTGCCAAGAGGTAATGCTCTGATTCCACGAAGCGACATAATGCCAAGCGGAGTCAGGATGTGTGCGATAGAGGACGGCCAGAGTGTCTTGGTCGCTGCCCCAAGCAGGCTGTGCATGGTAGAAAGTCATCATCACATCGTCTTCAGTGGGGATATTGAGCATGGGGGTGATGAGATAGGTGGTATAGCCATCATAGCTGTTGCAGGTGAAACGGGCGTTGTACTGGCCCGTGGCAGCACCCGAGAGACCACCATACGCGTTGCCGCCACGACCTGTGGTCCAATCCACGGTACCTCTCTGGTGATACTGCTGCCAGCAGGCAATACCGTTCTCAAAGTCCTCCACCCAGGGGAAATCGTTGATAACGCTGTCGCAGCCGGTAAGGCAGGTAGTGTGGGCCACAAAGCCTGTATCAGTGGACGAACAGACAGGACGGACATAGATATCATAAGAGGTGACAGGGGCAAGACTGTTGAGGGTAACGCTGTTAGTGGTAGTACCGACAAAGGTTCCCAATCCCGGGGTAAAGCCACTGACACCATATTCGACAATCCAGCTAGAAGCGACACCTGCATCCCAATGGGCATCGATAGAATGCGACGAGGTGGCGGTGGCAACCAGATTCTCAGGAGCCGGGCAGGTGAGCAAGGCAAAGTGGATGTTGTCAATAGCGGCAGGGGGATTGCTACCCATGGCACCATCGTTAATCCAAACAATAGTTAGGTAGTAATTGCCCGCCGTCAGCTGCACTGCGTTGGCATCGCTCTGCCAGGTGTTGCGTAGATTGCGCTTGCCACCGTCGAGGGCTATCCAGCCAGTGGGCAGGGTGTTGCTGTAGCGGTTGATGGAGGTGAAGGAATTGGCGAAATCGTAGTCTTCGGGTACCAACGCAAGGCGCATGAGGTCGTAACTGCCCTCACCCTGACAACGCCAATCGTAGCTGATGGCATAGGAGCTGTCATAGGGTATTTGCAGGTATGTCATGGCGAAGGAGATAGACTGGTTGCTGTTGGTATAGGCGTTGCTGATGCCACCGTCATTGGTGACATACATGGCATGGCTACCACCATGATTGACGACAGTGCCCGTGTACCATGTGTTGGAGCCCGAACGCTGATAGACCGAGAACGTGTTGGTTGTGTCCTCGAAATCGTTGTAATAGGGCAAGTAGTGAGGATCGGCACCCAAGGTAGTAGTACTGGCGGATATGGGGTCGCTCATACCGCTGGCACAATTGGCATAAACCCACACATAGTAGGTGGTCAAGCCCGTGAGGCCTGTAAAGGTATAGTTGGTGGCAGTGGTGGTGAACGTGTTGAGGGCGGCAGCAGGATTGTTGCTGGTGCCAATCTTGACGGTGTAGCTACCACGTGAGGCAGTGTCAGTCCAATGGAAAGCGATACGCGACATACCGACAGAGTCGAACACGATGCTAGTTACTGAGTCGCAGGGATTGGGAACATAGACACTAAAATCGTCTAGGAACACCGTATAGTTGCTACCCGTGGCACGGAAGGCGATTTGGGTGCCTATGCCATTGTAGTGTATACGGATGCTATAGGGATAATAGGTATAATAACCCGAAAAGTCGAGGTCGATAGTGTCAAGAACCACAAACACCGAGTCACCTTCCCAAACGCCCACTTCGAATGCGTTGGGTGCATTGTAGCTATAGCCTGCGGCATAGAAGCTGACCTCCAAACCGTCGATTGTGTCGATGGCAGGCAGGGTGAAAATCTCGTCTTGCAAGGAGCTGCTCTCCATTTCGAAATAGACGTTGCCACCATGGGCATTGTAGCTATAATTGTAACATGAGGGGAAGATACCACTGCCGCTGGTGCCCGTCATGGGAGCACTCCAGCAATTGGGCACTGCGCCAGTTATATAGCCCTCGAAATCCTCGGTAAGAGGTAGCGAGCTGCGACTCATCACTGCACAGGCAGTGCGGGCAGATGTTTGGCTATACGCCGTGTTGGTGGCACATAGGCTGCCCACACGGAAGTAGTACAACGTATTGGCATAAAGGCCCGTCACCGTGTAGGTCTGAGCAGTAGTGCTGAACAAGGCAACATGCCATATCGTGTCGCTAGCAAGGCGGTATTCCACCGTCCAGGATGTTTCGTTTAGACCGGGCACCCAGTTGATAGTAACACTATTGGATGTAATGGCACCCACGCTGACATTTGGCGGTACACAGCTGGCATCGCCGCAGGGGGCGACAAAGATGATATTAGGACGGGTGGATGTGCTGGAAAGGCTTGAGGGAGTAGTGGTGGGGTCATAGTTGGTACCATCACCATAGGAATACAGCGTCTTTCCGCTCATCCCGTCGGTGGCCTGCCAGTTGGTAGTACTGGACCAACTGCCGGTATTATCGTCAAAGGTCACGACAACATTATTAGTCGTGGAGGGACGCACCCAGGGGGTGATAAAGGTGAACTCGTTCCAACCATTATGGAAAGTGACGGAGCCGTTAAACACCACCTTAGACGAATCCATCGGGATATAGTCGCTGGTGCTATTGATAGCCGCCACACTGGTAGTATCGAGATAGATGGTGACGTTGCGCGTAGTGTTAGGACCCGAAATCTGGTACAACTTGATGCCATAGATGGTGTCCAAAAGCGAAGCCATCTCGTTGTTGTCAAACAGGGTTTGGCAAATGGTATAGTTGTAATAAGAATTAATTGGGTAGGAACCGATGCTGGCAGTGCCATTGCCCACCTGTATCTCGCCACCCACATAGCACATGGTAGTGAAATAGGCACCCGCCGCATCGCTCATGTCGTTGAGGCCGCAGTTGGCTATCACTGACACATAGTAGGTGGTAGTTTGGCTGAGACCACCCACCAACATCGAGCGCACCGTGTCGGCCACAGTATAGCTAGTGAGAGTGCCTGCAAGCGTATCGTACACGTTGACCGTGAAGCTCTGAGGAGTACTGCTGGTGCCATAATCCCAGCTGACAGTGGCCGACGAGCCGGCAATGTCACTCACCACCACATCGTAGGGAGCGTTGCAGGATGCCAAGGGCGAGCAGCTGACAGTCAGCAAATAGCCCGAAGCTGAATAGTAATCGCTGTAGCCTGAGGAGGCAAAGCGGATGGTGACTGCACCTTCAAGCGAGGAGACACGGAGCGTGTCGGTGCCATAAAACGAACCCAGCAGACGGCCACTGGTACCCACACCCTCGTAGATTCTCAACTCGCCATAGGTTGTAGACGAGGAGGAGTAAGTATTATAGCTGCCCGAAATGGTAATGGTCTGAGTGTTGTCGGTGGGGTATACAATCAGAGTCGATGTTTGCGAATAGGAATAGTTGCCCGACAGGCCACCGTCGTCGCAGATAGTGCCGCCGCACATATAGACCGTGTCGGTCTGATTGGCACTCATCACATACAGGTTGGGGCGTGCGTTGACGGGACCCTGCCAGTAGCTGCTCACCCCACCACAAAGCGAACGCACATAGAAGTCATAGGTTGTGCCGTTGTCCAATCCGGTCACTGTGGCAGTATCGGTATTGAAGATGACGGTATTGGTCGTAACTGTGTCGGGATCCATACCCGTGGGACCATAGACCACTTCCCACGACGAACCCAACGTATCGGTCCAGGCAAGGCTCATCTGTCCTGAAGCGGTGCCTGTGGTGTGGAACGCTTGGGGCATTGCGCAGCTGCTTACCTCGCGGATGGTGATGTCGTCGATATACATAGTGCCGTAGCCACCTCCCAGTTTGCGGTATACCAAATAGCCTGTAGAGGTTGCGCCTGTCCCCGCAAACGAAACGGTGTATTCCTCCCAGTTGGTGGTAAGGGTAATCGTATCCACCCACACGGCACCATTGGCCACCGAGTCGAGGTTGGTCACATAACCCACTGCCAAGTTGAAGGTGTAGTACGTGCTGGACCCCCTACCCCACACCTTGGTCTCGACGGTATTGATAGGCTGCTCAATACGGGGAGAGGCAAAGGACAGGTTGTCGCTGTAAGAATACATATATACTCCGTAGCCGCTACGTCCCGCTGAAGTGGAAAGGTAGGGATAGCTTCCGCTCAACTCAGTGATACGCCAACAACTGGGGAAGGAGCCGCCATAGGAGTCGAAATTCTCAACTAGCGGCAATACAGTGGTTCCGCAATCGGTGCGGAAGCTGAAAGGCACCGCTTCGCTGGTGTCGCTGCCAGTGCAGTTGTTGTAGAGGTAGCCGCTATACGGTGTGTTGGCGTTGAGACCCGTGAAGGTATAGCTGTTCGTATAGGAGTAATGCCAACTGCTGTCGTTGTTCAGATAGAGCATATAGCCCGCCGACACCGTGGCGTTGGCCCACGTCAGCGTGGCGCTATTCGAGTCGACCGTTGCCGACGGCGTACCCGGCATATAGGAGCAGCTGGGTGCCGTGGTGATGGTCATGTCGTCCAAGAAGAGTGTCATTTGGCCCGTGCCACTCTTATAGGCACGGAAGGCGATGCGATGGCCGTCACCCGCATAATCCACCAGATAGACGCGGTAGTGGTAGTAGGACGACGAACTGAACGAACCTGCGTTGGTCAGCGTCACTGTGTCCACGGGCACAAAGACGGAGTCTTCCATCACACCCACTTCAAACAGCGTGGGCGCATACGAGGCGATAGTCGAAGCATAGAAGTCAACCATCAGACTGCTGGGGTCGGCAAACTCGCAGGTGGCAGCCGTCAGCGTGCGCACGCTGGAACCCGACGAGAACTCAAACTCATAATACACACTGCCGTTGCGGGCATTGCCCGACCAGTTGTATGCACAAGGAAAGGTGGCAAGGCTCGTCGTGGTGCCTTCCACTGCTATCCAACCCGCAGGCTGGTCGCCCGTGCTCAATCCTTCAAACCCTGTGAAATAGGGAACCGACTGATAGCTCTGCGCTCCAGCCGCCAGACAAACTAAAACGTATAGAATAAAAAGTGAAAAATATTTCTTCATATCGCAACCCTCCATAATCATTTAACAAAGAATTTGCGGGTGGTGTCGATTTGCTCGTTGTACAAACGTACCAAATAGCTGCCCTTGGCCAGACCCTCTACGTCAAGCACCATTTCGCAATCAGCCGGGCAGTCCTTTACATAGCTCCGCACCTTGCGGCCTTCAACGCTGATGATGTCGACATTCACACGCCCTTCAATACCTTTCACCGCTATGGTGGTAGTGGTGGTAGCGGGGTTGGGGTAGATAGCGACATCCATACCGTCAGCAGCATTAATGTCCTGATGGTTCCCCGAAAGGGTGGTGAACGTCACTGAACTATACTCACTGTAGCGACCATCCTCACACATCGAACGTACTTTGGCAACATAGCTTGTGGCAGAGTCAAGGCCGGTGACGACCACATGCGGCGTACCGTCAACCGACAATCTGCCAAGCTCATTACCATCGTGAAATCCCGGATGGCCCCAAACTACCTCCCAATGCTCGTTCAAATCATCACCCATCGACCAATCAATGGCCGCCTCGGTATACGAGGGCTCCGCCGTCACATTCCTAACATTTAAACAGTTGCTAGTGGTAATCATAATCGTGTCGGTCCAATCCGACGCATTGCTGGCATCACACATCGAGCGCACTGCCACGCGGTAATTGGTGCCATGAGATAGTCCCGTCACTGTGTAGCTGTTGTCCGTAGCCGTGAACACACGGTTGTACGAGCTGTTGAACACATGCAGCTCCCACTGCGAGGCGGTGCCTGCGGGAGTCCACGCAAACGTGGCAAAAGTGTTGCCCACATCACTAAGGACAAGGTTATTAGGCATACGGCAGCGCACCGTGTCGGTAGTGAAATAGACGGTGTCCGACCAGTCGGAATAGCCGTTTGAGGATAGCGAACAATCCTGGCGTATACGGGCCATATACTGGGTGTTGGGTACCAGCACATTGTTCAGGGAGTACTGCTGGCCTGTCACGCCTACCGATGCCCAAGTCGTATCAGCAACGCGCTTATACTCGAAATCAATGTGGTTGCTGCTATACTGTCCCCACTGGAACACGGCAGACATATCTGTCACATTCCCCACTATCAACCTCTGTGGCACCATACAATGGTCGTTGAAACTGAACACGATGCTGTCGATAGCCAAGAAGTTGATACCGCTCGACAATAACGGTTTGGTCAGAAAGCAGAAGTAGCGTCCTGTGTCATTGTAGGCGGCAAAGTCCACCGTGAAACGCGCCATCGTGTCGGGCGAGCAATACGGGATAGCCAGCACCGTGTCGAGCGGTGTGAAATTGCCCACGGGGTTCGTCGGGTTCTTGCATACGCCGATAATCAGGTCAGAATTGAGTGCGGCATCATTGCGGCTCTTACCCGCACTGAACGTCACCTGCAGGTGGTTCACCGTCAGCGAGGTGTCGAACGGGTTCTGCAACACTGCCCACGTCTCGCCCGTGCTGTAGAGGTCGAGCACACACGTCAGGTAGCCCCCGTTAATGTTATATGAGCCAATCGAAGGCTCGTTTGTACCTTGGAAATGCCAACAGAAAGGCTCCGTAGGAGGCGTAGTGTTATGGGGATACGCCTGAAAGTCCTCCCACCACGGCATAAAGGCGATAGGGTCACAGGGCTTGTCCTGTGCCATCGACACCAACGGCAGCACACTCAGGCACACCGCTAGTGCAAAAAAACATACTTTTTTTCTCATTTTTAATCAATATTTATATATAATATATTACTTAGTCGAACCTTAATTCACTACCAGTCAGCACGTCTTCTACTCCTCACCTCAGCCACATTCATCGACAAAAATACAACTTTTTATACAATAACTAGAAAAACACCCAAATAAACTGTTTGAATTTGATTGATGAGTTTTATAGTTCATCCGACTAACGGGTAAGTGAGGTTGAGGGGTGTTTCATTCCTTTTTGGATGCACTTTATCTCCACTTCAGGAGCGAAGGCAGAGTGGAGGCAGAGTGGAGGCAGAGCGAAGGCATCGTGTGTGCCGACCTTCTATTATTATACCCCAAAAGCTCAAAAACAGGTGCCACTTTTGAGAAAATAAAGTGGCACATGATGACAATTACAATTACAATAAGTGTGAGCCACTGTTCACACCCCATTTCACAAATTGTAGGGCAAACACAATGACCGACAGCTATATACGTTCAAGTGTTCACTGTTCACTGTTAAATGCAATGAATTTTGGTTTTTTTGAGAGGTGTATAATATGGTATTATTAATATAATTGATTAATAATTAATAATTTATATAATAAATAACCAATATTACAAAAAAAACATATGCAATGTACAGTGAACAGTGAACACTTTTTGTAGAATTCTATAACCGTTTCTGTCTCAAAAATCCGAAATACAAATTCTATTTCATATCTCTAAACATACAGGCAAATGCAGCCTACTATTATCTAATCTTCCGACTATACACTAAGGTGCTATTCAGACAGGTATCTCACCTACTCGTTTGCCGGAAGAATCTTTCTTCAAACTCAAACTCCTGTCCTTACACGATTCCACCTATCCATTTAGCGGATGAACCTTATTTTATTCCCCAGTCATCAATGGTTCGGGTAGTGGGGTTGAAATTGAGACCTATTTTGAAGAGACGGCGATGGTCAGTGGCAAAGGGGGCAGCATACTGCTTGTCATCTATCTGCTGTAGTGCGATGGCAGCCGACTGGCCGACTTTTATTTCGATAATGTAGATGTAGTCGGGAGTCTGTATGAGGGCATCCATGCGACCGTCGCTGGTGTGGCGTTCCACTTCGACGTAAAAACCCAGCAATTTGAAAAACACGTAAAGTGTGTTCTGGAAATATACCTCTTGATTGCCCACAATCTGGTAGTCACCGTCATCGAACATTGCAACCAGTCGCTTGACAAAGGATTCTGCATTGCCCGACTCGACATCTTCTGTAAAATTCATTATTGAAAAGTTACTCCTACTGCGAGTCTTTGGAATATAGAACGGGTATAGATACTTAGTAAATCCTTCGTTCACCTCACGATTAGGGAATCGAAGGGTGTAGGTACCAAACCTCGCATTGTAGTCGTTAATGGTTAGGTATCCGCTTTGAAAAAGAAGTGGCAGTGGGTTGTCATCGTCGACATCGAGGTTAGACAAATTGTCTGTTGATACAGCCTGCTTAGTCAGGTCGGAGAGTGGATAGTTGGTCTTTTGCAAACGACGGACAAGGAATTCCGGAGTACCTGTTTCAAACCAATATTCGCCGAATTGGAGTCTATCAAGAGTTCGGAGAACACTGAAGGGATTGTACATTCCTTTGCCATTAATACTAAAACGGTATCCATCATAGTCACGTCGCATACGAGCATAACAATCCTCTTTACTCATTCCGTTCTTAGTAGCAAGAGCCGCAATACTGCTGTCTAAGTAACGATGCAATTCCTCGTCTGTAATACCACATATGTCAGAATACCTATCATCTAGCGAAATATCATTCAAATTATTGAGATCGCTGAACACACTTATCTTGCCGAATCTCGTTACGCCTGTAAGAAATGCAAACCGAATATATTCATCACAAGTCTTAAGGCATCCGTAGAACGATTTAAGGGTTGAACGGTATGTTTCACGCAAGTTTGGGTTATTGATAGTTTGCAAGAGCGGCTTTTCGTATTCATCTATCAGAACAACCACTTTTTGTCCTGTTTTTTCGTATGCCCCACGGATGACATGCAGGAATCGTTCTTCAACACTGCGGTCGCGGAATTCGTCGCCATATAGTTTCTCCCATGTCTCAAGATGACGGTTTAGCTCCGCTATTAGAGAAGATTCGTCTTTGTAGTCACGGGCATTCAAGTCTAGCCGCAATACCGGATATGTAATCCAGTTTTTTTCTAGATGGCTTATAGCCAATCCATCAAACAGTTCTCGTACTCCTTTAAAATAGGCTTCAAACGTAGAAAGCAAGAGTGACTTACCAAACCGACGAGGCCTGCTCAAGAAATAATAACACCCCGTCGAGGCTAAATTATATACCGCGTCAGTTTTATCAATATAAACATACCCATCCTCAATAATAGTACTAAAACTCTGTATTCCAATAGGATATTTCATCACAAAGACAAGTTAAGATTAGTGCAAAGATACATAATAATTCTCATCCTAACAAAGTTTTTTTGTTGCTTTGCTGATTATGACTACACACCGATTCGACATTCTCCATCCACAGACAAAAAAAAGACCGTCATCCGGCGGTCCTTTTTCCAAGTGGAGCTGGAGGGAGTCGAACCCTCGTCCAAACAAGTGACAGATGTGCTTTCTACATGCTTATTCCGCGGTTGATTGTCGAGACTGCTCCGGACACGGACACCCAAGGCAGGCCGTAGCTCCTAAAACTTCATCGGCAGCGCGGAGCGAACCGCCGACTATCCCGTTCTCACGAGCACCTCCGGGTCACCGACCGACGGGCGTGGTCGGTGGGAGATGTCTTGTCCCCACAACTGTTGCGGGGATTAAGCCAGTAACCTACTGTGCTTCGGTTAGGCAGCAAGAGCGTAGTTATTTTCGCCTATTATCTTTCTGCATCGGTTGTCAAGGCTGCTGATGCGTGAGCCTGCATGCTTACAAATCCCCCTCCTTGCTGTCAAAACCGGTCAGCCCCGGATTTATTGAAAGTTGAAAATTGAAATTTGAAATTTGGTCACCTCACTTCTCTTTTCAGTTTGCAACTTGAGGATTGTTCTAACATACCCCGGCCTTACGGCCATCCCTCTAAAGAGGGGATAAAAAAAGCCCTCATGTGTGAGGGCTTCCTTTGTTTGGCGGTCTGGACGAGACTCGAACTCGCGACCCCATGCGTGACAGGCATGTATTCTAACCAAACTGAACTACCAGACCGTTTGCATCGTGATTTTAAAGACCTCTTTTTTTCTCAAATGCGGGTGCAAAAGTACGACTTTTTTTTGAATCAGCAAAGAAAAAAATCAACTTTGCATCGAACTTATCTGCCATATACATATATATCAAAACGTTACATGCAAAACTTTTTCCACACAACAGTCCTATACCTTTGTTCAAAACAGCCTTTTTGAAGTGTCATTTCACGAAATTTGCCCCTTGTTTTGCTCGCCTTTTTCGTAGTAATATAGAGCGGCACTTCATCTCAAATGGCACGAAAAAAGCCGACGCTGTGCGCGTCGGCTTTGTATTCTTTGTAGGTCGAATGATTACATCGCGTTGACCTTCTTCTGGAGCTTGGATTTGAGGTTAGCAGCCTTGTTCTTGTGGATGACGGAACGCTTGGCAAGTTTATCAATGATGGAAACCATCTTGGGCAGGCGCTCGGTAGCGACGGCTTTGTCCTCAAGGGCGCGGAAGTCACGCAGGGCATTGCGCATGGTCTTGGCGTAGTAACGGTTCTCGACTCTTTTCTTTTCGTTGGAACGAATTCTTTTTTTTGCAGACTTGTGATGTGCCATAATTTCTATTGATACTATTCTTTTTAGTTTGTAGTCCGTGCGGGATTCGAACCCGCGATTTTAAGAATGAAAATCTTACGTCCTAGGCCAACTAGACGAACGGACCATTTTTTGCCTTTAAAATCTCTCAAAAGCGGCTGCAAAATTACTAACATTTTCCGACATGGCAAAATATTTTTTCACCGCAATTGTTGATAAAAAATCTTAATCAGTCCGTATCTGCTTGGAATCTAAAGCCTAAGCGTTTGCCTGTGACCAGTGATTTTTTATCCAAATTCGACCTCATCTCCCCTACCGAAACCAGCTTAACTTCATCGTACGGAGGTGTTAATAAATCAAAATTTGTGGTATACTCGATAGCCGACTCCACTATACTTTGCACAGACTCGTTGGTAATCAGCGAAGTATTGAAATTATTGTATAGCATACCCAGCTCGCGTTTGCCCTCGATGAAGTAGTGTTTTTCGTTATTAACAAACACACGTCCAATCATATATCCCAAGTCTTGGTCACGGTTATAGATGAACGAGTCGGCCAAGAAATTGTAGATACGTATCACCCCGCAGTAGGAGCGCCGCTTGTCCTCACGGATATAGGGCGACTTCATCACCTGGTGGTCACGCGAAAACTCGAACACGTTGCTATGCATAACAAACACCAACACGTCGCCCGCGAACTTCACCTCAAACTCAAAGTCGCCATGGTCGGTGAAACTGAAATGCACGTTGCGTTCCTCCTTGTGTGCCTGCTCTTCGAACAGCGACATGAGTTCGTGCGTAGTGTTGCGGAACATTTCAAATGTTTCCTTAGTGGCTTGATATACCTGCTGCTTGAGGTCGCTCTTGTCAAAGACCAACGTCTTCAATGATTCATTCAATTCCATAGTGTCTATTTATACTATTTCGTGCTGCAAAAATACGACTTTTTTTCCGTTTGGGAAAAAAGTCGCATTATAATAGATGAAGAATTATCACTAACTACCGAGCTGATAAGCTAATAGAATTACACAACTTGTCATTTTTTTGCCTTCACTCTCAGCCCCACAATGGTGGCAAGCAGAATAAGTGCTGTAAGGATGAATGCCCAGACGTTGGTGGCACGCGAAGTGGCGGTGAGCGTATAGTCGTGCGGTATGAGGCGGTTGCCCGTCAGGCGATAACGCACCGCGCCTTGCTCCATCACTCCGTTGCCGGCATCCCGTATTGTCCCCGGCAGCACCAATCGGCAGTCGACCTTAAGCCCCATCAGTTCGACAAAGTCATCCAGCTTAGCATCCAACTGCTGCTCAATCTTCGACGATGCAAAGGCTTCTTCGTAGGCTCGGTTATGGAAATAGCCGCTGAAAAGGGTGTCAATATTATCTCCGAATGTAAATTGACAATCAAGGGCATAATCAATCAGCGAGTCGCGATGGGTGAGGTAGGCCGACTTGTCCATAGGCATATCGGGAAGGCTGTCGTAGCCGTCTGCCACCGCGTCGAAAGCCTCCGCCACATAGTTCGCCACCAGCCACCGGTCGCACTGTTCCTCAATCATGTCGTCGGTCTCCTTCTTCTCGGCAGGCGAGTGGCCTTGCATCAGGTCGGGCTCTCCCGTGAACCAATAGGATGCCACATCGTCCTCTATGAATTTGCTGAGCGGATAGGAGAACAGCTGCCCTTGGATGGGATAGGTCTCTTCATAGACGTAGTCGGTATAGAACCAGCGGAATCGTTTCTTAAGCGACACCTGCGCCATCAACGGCTTGTCGCCAAGCATCAACAGGGGTGTGCCACCCATCTCCTCTACCGAGGCAAACCGACGCTCGGCGCAAACCCGCAGCGTGTCGCTCGGGCAGTCTTTTGGCAACGAGGCGCGAACTTCGCCGTACTGTTCCAGTGTCATGGGGTAGGTATGTCGGGCGGTGTCGCCTTCGATGCACCAACTCTTGCTCCATGCGCTGTCGGACAGCAGGTGCACCATTGGCGCGGAAGCATCGTAGCTGCCCACCAACGTCGCCGAGTCGGCAGCAAAGGTCACCATGCGTTGGCACGACCCATTGCGGTTAATGATGGTGGTCATCTGTATCTCTCCGTCGGAGCAGGCCGCCAGCAGCTGTGCTGCCAACAAGGCGGCCAATATCACTTTAACTGTTTTCATGGCTGTACTTGATTAATTCGTTATGATAAAATGTTTGTTCCCGCTTTGCCTCCTGATAGCGCCTATACATGTCCCGGGAGGTGCCGTCGGTGGGTATTTGGGAAAGGTCGATTCTATATTTGTCTATGCTGTGTCGATTGCTCGCCAGCAACTCTGTGGAGCCAGCAGACTGGGTATGTAGCATGACGAAAAGCCCCACCAGCACCACCAAGGCAATGCTAGCAGCAACACGAACAATAAATTGAAAATTGAAAATTGAAAATTGAGAATTATTTGCCGCGCCAGCATCCCCTTTTGAAAGGGGTGCCACGATAGTGGCGGGGTATGTATTCCCTTCCCTCTCTTGCTTCTGCGCATACAACCTCTCCATCACCATGTCGGTGAATGCCTCTTTGTCCTCAATCTGCGCCTGCTGCCTCTGCAGGCTTTCCAGCAATGTCTCCATTTTATTCATATCCCAATTGTTTTAGTCGTTGTTTTACAATCTGACGGGCAGCATACAGGTTGCTTTTCACCTGTCGCGCATTCAGCCCAGTCCGTTCTTCTATCTCTTGGTTGTCCAACCCTTCCAAGTGACAAAGGGTGAACACCACCCGTTGCTTGGCTCCCAAGCCCTCGGCAAGCACACGCACTACGGCCGCCAGCTCGCTGTTCTCCAGCTGCCGTTGGCCGTCCATCTCATTCATGTAGCGTCGCAACACCTGTTCATCCTCGGGCAGCGGTGCTATCCGCCGCATCCGTTTCATGCGGGTCACGCACAGCCGCGACGCAATCGTGTGAAGCCATGTAGAGAGAGCATAGCGCGAGTCGTACTGCCCGATATGCTCCCATGCCTTAAGGAAGGTGTCTTGCACAATGTCCTTAGCCTCCTCCTCGTCGCCCAGCATCTTCAGCCCGAGGGTGAGAAGCATCGTCTGGTACTGCTCCACCACATATCGGAAAGCCGCTGTGTCGCCCTGCTGGCATCGTGCTATTATGTCCTTCTCGGTCGTTATCATGGGGTATCTGTGTGTTTTTGCCCTATTATACGCCCAAGGAGGACAAAAGTCAAATTTGAATGTGTTAATGCGTGAATGTGTTAATGTGGGAGTCTTTTTGATGTGTTAGTCCGACTTACGCATTCACACATTCACGCATTTACGCATTCAAATTCTCTTCATCTTTATCGAAACGGTGACGTCGCCACCCTCACCAGCCTCGTAGTAGTTGGTGATGAGGGACATATTTTTTTTGTCAATATGGTCGATGACATAGACATAAGAATTACCATTACTGGTAATAGTCAGCTTGCTGTCATCGTGGGACCATGTCCCGCTATCTTCAGCATCACCAAAGGGAGAATGAAGCACATAATTGTAGGTATGGTCTTTATTGTAAGTGCATGTGTAGACATCGCCAGGGTCAAGTGTCGAGATAGTCTCTTGCACCTCACCATTGACGATTAAAGTGTAGGTCGATTCCGTTACTTCCCAGGTGCCAATAATCAGATCTTCAGTATCCTTGCTACAGGACACCGCTGCCGTCACAAACAATGCAACCATAAGGATTGAAAATACTTTTTTCATCTTTGTAATAATTTGATTAATAAAATAGTTGACTAATAGTTTACATACTAAGGGCATCTCTCCCCGGCCCGCAAAGTGGAGTGCCGCTCAGACTCTCTTCATCTTCATCACGATAGTGGTGGTATAGGTTTGGCCATCCTCCTCACCCGACTCGCTGTAGGTGAGGGACATGCTCTTCTTGTCGATGTTGTCGATGTGATAGGTCATCGTGCCAAAACCATCGGTCATGGTCAGTTTGTCGCCATCGACAGACCAGCTGCCACCATCTTCTTCGCCATCACCTTCGTTGGAGTGGTAGACACTTGTGAAGGTGTGATCATCCTTGAAGGTGATTGTGACGGTCTCGCCAGGCTCGAGCATCGAGATGGGATCTTGTGCCTCGCCATTGATGGTTTGATTATAGGTTGCTTCCGTTTCTTCCCAAGTGCCAATAATCAAATCTTCGGCATCTTTGCTGCAGGAGAACATGGCCGTCGCAAACATTGCGGCCATCAGAATTGAAAATACTTTTTTCATCTTGTAATAATTTGATAATTTGATTAATAAAATAGTTGACTAATAGTTTACATACTAATTTCTATCCACTCTTGCCACAAAGCCTCCGCCAGGCGCAAGGTGCACCTTCAGTTGCGAAAAGCCTTTCACTCCCAGCACATCGTAGTCGCTGCCCTTGCGATGGGCGTTGGTACCATCGACATACATCGTGCCGACCGCATTTCTCAGCCCTATCTCCGACAGGTCAATCGCAATGTCCCGTTCCGTCCAATTGGTGATACCGCCGATATACCACACGTCGCCCTTGCGCCGGGCGGTGACGATATATTCGCCCACCTCGCCCTGCAGCACGCGTGTCTCGTCCCACACCGTGGGTATCTCTGCCACAAAGCGGGTGTAGTCGGGCTCTTTCTCATAGTTGGTCGGCGAGTCGCACAGCATATTCAACGGCGACTCCAGCACGATATACAGTGCCAGCTGGTGGCAGCGTGTGCCCTGGCTCATCGGCTCGCTCCAGCAGGGATAGTAGCAACCCTTGGCACCGTTGTGCATCGCCCCTTGGGTGTAGTCCATCGGTCCTGCCGTCTGGCGGATAAAGGGCAACTCGGTGTCGTACTGCACCTGGTCCCATGTGGCGGGTGCCCACTTCAGCTGCTCCAAGCCTGCCACCCCTTCGAAATTGAGCACATTGGGATAGGTACGGTTCAGTCCCGCAGGCTTGAAGGCTCCGTGGAAGTCCACCAGCAGGTGGTACTTGGCACACATGGCTGCGGTCCGTTTGTAGAAATCCGTGACTATCTGGTCGTCACGGTCCATAAAGTCCACCTTGAAGCCCTTGATGCCCATCTCGCTATAGTGCTTGCACACATGCTCCATATCGCGGTCGAAGGCGTAGTAGCCCGCCCACAGTATCAGCCCCACGTTCCGCTCCTTGGCATACTGCACCAGCATGGGCAGGTCTATCTCCGGCACCACTTGGAAAAGGTCGGCCTGCTTGTTCACCGCCCAGCCCTCGTCGAGAATGACGTACTCGATGCCGTACTTCGAAGCGAAGTCGATATAGTGCATGTAGGTGTCGTTATTGATGCCGGCCTTAAAGTCCACGCCGCCGATGTTCCAGTTGTTCCACCAGTCCCACGCCACCTTGCCCGGCTTAATCCAGCTGAGGTCGGCCACCTTGCAGGGCTCACCCAGCAGATAGCTGAGGTTGTTCATAGCCAGCTCTGCGCTGTTCTTCGCCACCATGGCAATGCGCCACGGCATCACGGTCTCCTTGTTCACCTGGGCAATATACTCCTCGCGCTCCTTGACTATCATCTGCAGGTTGTT
>CAMZFW010000006.1 GCA_947306225.1 uncultured Bacteroidales bacterium | reverse complement strand
CCACCTGCGTCCACGAAATCTTGCTGTGCGACCCCTTGCAGATGCCGCGCTTGGTCACAAAGTTATAGATACCGCCCTTGCCCTCCTTATCGCCGGGGTACCAGTTCTGCACCGTGCTGTACTTCACCTCGGCATCCTTCAGCGCCACAATCTCAACTATGGCGGCGTGCAGCTGGTTCTCATCGCGCTGCGGAGCGGTGCAGCCTTCCATATAGCTTACATACGCCTCCTCATCCGCCACAATCAGCGTGCGCTCAAACTGGCCTGTGCCACGGGCATTGATGCGGAAATAGCTCGACAACTCTATTGGGCAGCGCACCCCCTTGGGGATATAGCAGAACGACCCGTCGCTAAACACTGCCGAGTTCAACGCTGCAAAGAAGTTGTCGCCAATTGGCACCACTGAGCCCAGATACTGTCGCACCAAATCGGGGTACTTCTGCACCGCCTCACTGATGGGGCAGAACAGAATACCTTTCTCCTCCAGCATCTTCTGCGAAGTGGTCTTCACCGACACAGAGTCCATAATGGCATCATACGCCACGCCTGCCAGCTGCTTCTGCTCACGCAGGGGGATACCCAGCTTGTCGAACGTCGCCAACAGCTCGGGATCCACCTCGTCGAGGCTCTTCTTCAGCTCGCGCTGCTTCGGGGCGGCATAGTAGATAATGTCCTGATAGTCCACCTTGTCGTACTGCAGGTGTGCCCAGTCGGGCTCCTTCATCGTCTGCCATTTGCGGAAGGCCTTCAGTCGGAACTCCAACAGCCATTCCGGTTCGTTCTTTTTCTTCGAGATCAGGCGCACCACATCCTCGTTCAGCCCCTTGCCAATGGTGTCCGTGTCAATATCGGTCACAAAACCCCATTTATACTCTTCGTTTGTAACCTCTTGAATTATACTATTGTTATCTTCGGCCATAATAAAGTCTGTTCAATTAAATCAAACTGCAAAGATACTCAAAATAAATTGATAATTGAGAATTATTTGAATGTGTTAATTCGCTAAGGTGGGTTCTGTAAATACTGTATATATGTCGCGTCCCTTCGGGACGCAGTTTCCTTATGTTTGAATGTCACGGCACTGCGCCTTCGGCTTGTACCGTGTTATTAATAATCTCACCTCTTCGAGGTGATTTATAGAACTCTCCTGAATGTGTTAGCGTGTGAATGCGTTAATGTGTGAGTCATTGACTAACGAATTAACACATTAACGAATTAACACATTCAAAAAAGTTCTCAATGAGAGAAGAGTGTCGTGGCGTTTTCAGACACCGAATCGCCCACCATCTCTGTGTTCAGGCATCCCGTCGAATCCACCACAACGGCTATGTTCACATGCTTGAAACCAAACGATGAAAAGATAGCCTCCAGCTGTCGTTTCCCGTTATCCTCGGCCGTGGCCAGCATATTATCCTCCATCACCAGTTCCAGCAACTTAGCTCGTGCCGCATTCTTGGTTATAGTGACCCGCTCGTGCGACCAATTGCCCTTCTCGTTAAAAATGCGAACGTCCGACGGGTTGGTGATAATGTCGAGCACCTGCGCCTGAGGCAGTGTCAGGTTGATGGTAGAGTCGTTCACCACCTCGGTCTCCATCTTAGAGAGGTCGTAGCCCATTCGCACCTTTCCCCGCACTATCAAGACAATATTCTTACGGTTCAAAAACTGCTTCTCCTCGTCCTGAATCATCACCTCTCCAATATAGCTGGCCGTGCAAAACTCCGATATACGCTTCATCTCGGTGATGGTCTGCACCAATGTCTCGTAGCGGTTCTTCCCCACCTGGTTCCTATAAATGACAAACACTACCACCAGCACAGCCACCAATGCTAGCGCGATAAACAACACCGTGCGTTTCTTCTTTATCAGAAACTCCCACAAAACCTTCCATACATCGCCGAAACTCAAACGTTTTTTCTCCTCAGAAGCATCCTCGGGAGCATCCGTCTGCTCCTGTTCCTGCTGTTCCTCTGGGGCATCTGTCTCGGGCATTAACTCCTTTACCTCTACCTCTGGCATACCCTCTGGCTGGTCTATATTCTGAATCTCTTCCATCATACTTCAGAAAATTGAAAGTTGAAAATTGAAAATTGAAAGAATTCGTTAATTCGTTAATGGCAACCTCTAAAAATAGCCTGTCAGGGCTTTTCGTTCAATAGAAACGCATTGATTAACAATATTTATTTCCCGTAGGGAATTTCGTTTAATCCTATTTTTAGAAACCACCTAATGTGTTAATTCGTTAGTCAAAGATTTACACATTCACACATTCAATTTTAGTTCTTAGTTCTTACTTCTCTTCGCTGACTTCCCTGCTTAAAAGTAATCGTCACATTCGTAAATCCGTTTTCGCGCAACAGCATCTCCATAAATATGGCAGCATTCTGCCGTGCATCCTTCAATATCATGTCCGTCAACTCCTTGTCCTCCTTCAACTCCAGCTCGCCTTTTGCCTCTATGGCGTTGAGCTCCTCGACACTATACTCTGTTCGCAGAAACGACACCTGATGGTAAACCACTTTCACATCGTCTGGACTAATGTTATAGCTCAACACCTCCGGCTGTGGCAGCACCAACGAGATGCTCTTGGTCTTGTGTTTCTTGTCGACGCTGATACGTACCGACTCGGTATCGAACTTATCCATATCGATACCGGCTTTGATAACAGCCTTGAACGAAAACAGTATCTTCCTGTTTCCGAATATCTGCCACGTCTCGTCGCTATTGCTCACCACTTTCTGCACCGTATACTGCACCGTGCCCAGCTCGGACACCTGCCTGATTCTTTGCTGCCACGCGCTCTCTTTCTCCTCCTTATTGCACGAGGACAAAAGCACCGCCGCAAGCAGTATCATCGGCCATATAACATTTTTTAACCTCATTTCAATACTCCTTATTCATTTATCAATTTACATCATATACTTATTTTCAACATGTTACAACAATCGTCATAAAACAAGCACCCACTCTTTCATGTTGCAAATATACAAAAAATAAATCAATAATTGATATATCAAATAATGCTTGAATGTGTTAATGCTTGAATGTGTTAATACTTGAATGGGTTAATGCTTGAATGTGTAAATGCTTGAGTGAAAAATACTCAAACAATCAAGCAATCAAACAATCAAGCAATCAACACACTCTTAGTTCACAACAAGCCGCTTGGCAGTGGTTCCTGTAGGGGTTTGCACCAACACCACATAGGTTCCCTTCGCCCATTTCGACACATCGAAGCCCACCGATGTCGTGTGGTTCCGTTCCTTCTGTTCTAGCACACGGGTGCCCTTCTCGTCGTACACCTCTATCAGCTCTATTTCAAGAGGCGACAGTACCATCACGTTCCCGCTTGCCGGGTTGGGCATCAGCTGTATGTTGCCGATGTTATTGTCAGGGACAACGATATCGAGCGGCTCGCCCTCGCGGTTGAAACATATCGTGTCCGTCCAACTGCTATACATAGTGTTGTCGAAACAGATGGCCCGCAACCGCACTGCATACTCCACTCCCGCAGTGAGGCCTGTCAATGTGTACGCGGGCGAGGAGGTTGTCCGTGTCGCATATCCGTTGGGTTCCTCATCGGCACGTCCGTATGCCACCTCCCAAGTCTGATTGTTCTCGCCTCCTTCCCAAGCCAGATACACCCCACTAGAGTCCTGCGACTGTACGTTTAGCCCCACAGGCCTCCAGCACCTCGGCTGCGTCGTGTCGATAATGGGGAAAACAATTAACACTTGATCAGAAAAAGCATATCTCCATTGAAAGCCAGTAGTCTGATCTTTCCACATATAATGCTGCCAATAACATGGCTTGTTCGTATTTGTGTTACTATAACATCCTGTTCCCGGACGAGGCCCAGGATATGTCCATGATTGCGAATCGACTACCTCGTGGTAGCCAGTTGTGGCAACATAAAATGAATCTGTTACCGTGACAGGTTCATCAAAATAGGCCTCGTATATTGGAAAGTACCCTACATACACAGAGTCACTATTAGGCATATAATAGTCAACGTTATAGTACAATCTCATCCATCGGGTTGTGTCAAGGACACTGTATCTTTGTGTTGCCAACATCACCATTCCCGTATCAGTTGGTTTGTATAGAATAAAATTCTCATACCAATTGTCGAATGTGGTATCTGCACATCGCGGTTCCCACGGCAACCCGGGACCGTCGTACCTGGCCCAGACGTATGCTGCAATACCGACTACTTTGAGTGCAGAATCTGTATAATTATATTTTGCCAGTTCTACACCACCATAACCAACAATCTTCTTTCTACAAGTTTGGGCATGTAAAAAATCCACTGAGTCAAACCAGCGTTGGTAGAGATAGGTAGGCTCGCGACCTATGATTGTATCCATCGTTTTGGGAGCCTGCGCCAGCAAAGCATTGCCGCAGACAACGAGGATAAGGATAAGAACGACCTTCTTCATATCTTGATACATTAAGGATGACAGATTATTTCTTTATCTTTTTTTCAATTCACCACCAGCCGCTTGCTGGCTGTACCGGCGGGGGTGCGCACAAGCACCACGTAGGCACCCTTCTCCCACTTCGACACGTCGAATCCTGTCGTCGTCACACGGCCTATACCTGAGAGTTCCAGCACCCGCTCGCCCCTCACGTCATACACCTCTACGCCATCAATGCCGTACGACGACATCACCGTCACGCTCCCGCTCGCTGGGTTGGGCATCAACTGTACATAGCGTGACAAGCCATTCTCCTCCGGCGACGCTACCTCCACGGTGTCGTCTGGCAAACTGCCTGGTCGATACTTGCCTGTATAGAATTCCACAGTGTCGGTCCATTCGCTCCAGACCAACGTATCGTGAATAGCACACGTATGGTGACTCCTGGCTCGGCATCGAGCCGCATACATCACCGTCGAGTCTAATGTGCTATCCTGTAGCACCAAAGAAATAGAAGTGGTAGAAACAACAGTATAGTTATCGGGATTCTGGTCTGTTTGTCCATATCCCACTTCGTACAATTCTTGTCCACTACTTCCGTACCACGCAAACGAGGGAAATCCGTCGTAGTTATCTGTCTTACGAAATCCCAACACTGGAATTCCCTCAACCACGTCCGTATCTGGCGGTACCACGATTGGGAAAATGCCACCCCAGTCCATCATGAAGGTATTTGTACAGGTACCACTCGCCACAGGCAACCGTGCGGATGCCCAACCTTCATTATACCACTTATTTCGATTTGGTGGATTCGACCCCAAGTTTACCAATTCCCACACCCATTGCTGCGGATAATGGTATGCATAATCACTTGGCAATGATGTCGTCAGAGAACGAACACTATCCCAATAATCCGAACTTGCATAGCCAGACCTGAATCCTACGTAGAACGTGTCCATCACGACTATTGGCGTATCAAAAAAGAACTCAAATACGGGTGCCACATATTCACGCGGACTAGCCATGTTTCCCCTATATCGGAAGTAATGGTCAGGTCTACGGCTATGCCACTTAACCGAATCCACGTGAATCATCTCACAACCACTACCATTTACCTTCTGGATAAGCACTGCATAAAGGTCGAGGACGCTTGAATCCACATCTGGCGGATCGGGAGTATATCGACTCTGACCCGAAAACGTTCTCAGAAACACAGGATGCTCCCCGGCTGTCGTGAATGCAACTCCATAGATTGTAAGGGGCTGTATGGTGCTATATTCCACATTGCCACAATATCCGGGCGACGCACATATTGTCATCGACCCTAATAAAGGGCCAGGTGTTTGTCCGTTAGGAGCATGAATAACCAGATTAGCTGATGTGTCCAATGGAGGATAAAGGTACCTCCCGTCGGGATAGCTGAGAGTGTCCTTGTCCTGCTGTGCGAGTACCTCTCCCGACACCAGCACAGCCAATAATAAAACCAAATACTTTACTTTCATTGTTCTATATGTATTTAATATGTAATGTAAACCCCTCTATGCGCAAAGTTATAGTAGGTCTGCCCTTGTGCTTGTATGCATACAATCATACAAAGTGCTGAAAAAAAATAAAAATAAATGTGCTTTCATAATATAAAGTGTTAGATTTTCATTTTGCAAATATACACCTTTTTTGCGGGATATGCAATTTTTTTTTGTTAAAAACCTCCCGAAGCACTATTCACCATGTAATTATTCTGTTTCAATTATTTTTTATTCGTATATTTGCAGACGGATTTTTAAAACAAATTACTATGGGACTTTTTGACAAATTACTTGGTAACAAGAACATTATCCAGCAGGCCGAAGCTCTACTGGGCAATGCCAACATCATGGAAATCCTGAAGTCGCTGACCGGCAACAAGGAGTTTATGACCAAACTGGCCAGTGCCAAGAACGAAAACGAGGTGCAGCACCTCATCTCTACAGCCGTTGATGCCTTGAAGGACAAAAAACTGACCGATGCCGAGAAAGCTGAGTTGACCAAACAGTTGAAGAACTTCGCCGGCGGCATGATGGGCAAGAAATAGCCACACTCTCTCCCTTTCAACCATCCTTCCCCTTTGCTGCCCTCATCCGGCCGTAGAGAGGGGGTATTGTGTGTGTTTACGTGCAATCAGTCACACCATTCCAAAAAAAACTACGCAGTTCTTTACCGCATCTTACCGCATCTTACCGCATTTTACCGAAACTTACCGCATCTTACCGCATTCTACCGCATCTTACCGCATTCTACCGATTGGGGGGTCGTTTGCCGTCGCTAGAACGGCAAACGATCGGATAACGAACGGCAAACGAACGGTTAAGTACAAGAGAAAAACGGGCGAAAAATGGGGTACAGGAGCGTCAGAAGCCGACCAAAAGACGACTATTGGGCAGAGCGACTGGGATGAAATACGGGGCATAATCAGTATGCCTATGGGCGGCAGAGCAGCGCGACGAGCTGCTCGAGGTAGTGGCGGTCGCAGTCGTCGAAGGTGGCGAAGTGCTGGCTATCGATGTCGAGCACTGCCACGACAGTGTCACCGTCATAGACAGGGACCACTATTTCGCTACGCGATGCGGCGCTGCAGGCGATGTGGCCGGGAAATGCCTCCACGTCGGGGACGATGAGGGTGGTACGCTGCTGCCATGCCGTGCCACAGACACCACGGCCGTAGCCGATGTGCATACAGGCGACGGGGCCTTGGAAGGGACCCAGCAGCAACTCGTCACCCACCACGCGATAGAAACCTGTCCACCAGAAGTGGAGCGCGTCGTGCAGCAGGGCAGCGAAATTGGACATGAGGGCTATGCGGTCTGTCTCGCCATCGGCAAGGGCTTCGGCCTGACGCAGAAGCAGGCGGTAGGTGTCAGACTTCTGAACAGTGCCGGTGTCGCGATTGTTGCGGGCATAGGCAAAGAGCTCGACAGGCAGGTGGCAGTAGCCGTCGGGGTTGTTGACAAGATAGTCCTGGTGGTAGTCCTCGGCGCGGTAGAAATTGGTGAGTGGCAGCACCTCGACCTGCAAGGGCCGGCCGTAGTGTTTTGCCTCCTCGGACATCATGTAGCGGACAAGGGGTTCGTCGGCGGGGTCGGTGTAGTAGATGCCCGTGCGGTAACGGGTGCCACGGTCTTCACCTTGTTGATTGAGGCTAGTGGGGTCTATGGCCTTGAAATACATTTCCAAGAGGAAACGCAGGCTGACGCGCAGCGGGTCGTAGCGCAGATGCACGGTCTCGGCATAGCCCGTGGTGTCGGTGTAGACCTCTTTGTAGGTGGGATTGTCGGTGTGTCCGTTGGCGAAGCCCACTTCGGTGAAGGTGACGCCATCGATTTGTTTGAGAAAATGCTCGGCGCCCCAAAAGCAGCCGGCGGCTAGGTATAGTTCTTTTTCCATATATCAGTTGTTGTATTTGTTCCACCATTCGCCCACATTGAAACAGGGGCATTCCTTATCAGAGTATTCGTTGTGGCCATGCAGACCGGCCTGTGGGAAGATGCTTTGCAGGACTCGGATAAGCGTCACCAGCGACCTCTCCTGCGCCTTGTTGAGTGTGTTGGCGGGACGGCCACGACGGTCGAGCCCACCCACATAGCAGATGCCGATGCTGTGCTGGTTGTGACCATAGGCATGGGCACCCACTATTTCGACAGGCCGCCCGATGTGGACGGTGCCGTCGAGGTAGATGACATAGTGATAGCCAATGTCGTCGAAGCCTCTTTCTAAGTGCCACTTGCGAATCTCTTCGACGGTATGATGTCGGTTCTTGCGGGTGGCGGTGCAGTGGATGATGATGTCGTCAATCTCTCTCATAAAGCATAATTGTTTAAAACACGCCTAGTTGGAAACCCATCATGGCACCGAATAAGATGTTGGTGACAAACCCTAACAGGAAACCCAACAGCGCGCCAAACCATATCAGGGCCTTCAGTTCCTTGTCCATAATGGTGGTGATGATTTGTTCGGTTTCGGCCATATCCATGTCGTTGATGCGCTCCTCAACGATGCGCTGTATGTCGAGTGTGCCGAGCATACGCGGGAGACTGTTCTCGACCAGCATTCGGTAGGCCTTTAAAAGGACGGTGCGCAACTGGTCGAACAGCTCTTCCTTGCCTTGGCAGAGGTCGCGGACGGGCATGGCGAGGAGGCGGTCGGTCTCGGTGCGAAGCAGGTCGGCAACCATCTGTTCGGCATTGTTGTGCATCATCTCGTTGATGATGTCGGCAAGACGGGACTGGATGGAATTGCGGAGGAGGTCGAAGATGCCCGCCTTGATGCTGCCGAGGAAGCCCTCGGAGAGGTGCTGCATCACCTGGTCGATGGCGAGGGCTGCCACTTTCTCACCCAAGGCCTTGTCGGCGAGCTTGGCATAGACGGCTTGGGTGATATCGCCTTGTAGTTGGGAGGAAAGGCGGTCGAGCTCGTCGGGGGACATGTAGCGCAGAAGGCTGTCGCGCAGGCACTCCTGATTGGAGAGCAGCCGCGCCTGAAGGGTGTCGATGGAGGCGGAGAGCTTTTCAACCATCTCGTCGGAAAGCAGGGTGGCTGAAAGCACCTGGGAGCTGAGCAGATTGTCGCTGATGATGGAGCCGATGGCCTTGGCTATGTTCTCCTTCTCCTTAGGGATGATGCCCGGCGTGAGGGGGATGTGGACCTTGCCGATGTATTTGGCGGTGTAGGGACGGAAGAGCATACGTATGGCGACACGGTTGGTGAAACCGCCGATCACTGCGCCTACAATCGGGCCTAATATCAATGTTAGATAGAACATGGGGCTGAGGGATATGGGTCTTATTTCTTATAATGAGGATGATAGGTAGAGATGGTGTCGCGGAGGTATTGGTGTGACAGATGGGTGTAGATTTGGGTGGTGGAGAGGCTTTCGTGGCCCAGCATTTCCTGCACGGCACGGAGGTCGGCACCGTTCTGCACCAATTCGGTGGCGAAGCTGTGGCGGAGGCTGTGTGGCGACACATTCTTGTGCAGGCCGGCCTTGTCGACAGCCTCCTTGATGAACTGGAAGACCGCCACGCGGGTGAGGTGATGGCCACGGAGGTTGAGGAAGACGTACTTTTCCTCGCCGGGCTGGGGAGTGAGCTGGCTGCGGGTGGTGTGGATATAGTCCTGCAAAAGGTTGAGCGCATGGGTGTTGATGGGCACCCAGCGCTCTTTATTGCCTTTGCCGATGACTTGCAGCATTTCCTCTTCGGGGTAGATGTTGGAGAGACGGAGATTGACCAGCTCGGAGACCCGAAGGCCACAACCGTAGAGCACTTCGACGATGACATAGTTGCGGTCCTGCCATGGAAGGCTACGGTTGAAGGTGTCCTGTATGGCGGCCACATCCTCGTCGGTAAGCACGTCGGGCAGATGCTGTGGACGGGTGGGCATGTCGACCAATTCGGCAGGATTCTCTGAGACAACATCCTCAATGACAAGCATACGATAAAAGGTGCGCAAGCCCGAAATGATACGGCACTGGGTGGTGATGGCAATGCCCGACTCGGCGAGTTCTTTGAGGAGGCCTTGGATGTGCTCGACATCCACATCCTGTGGCTCGATGCCTGCGGGCTCGACAAAGCGGCGCAGATGCTCCACATCGCGTAGGTACGCCTGCACCGAGTTGTCGGCGAGGTTGCGCTCCAGCCGGAGGTGTGCCTCGAAATCTCGAATGTATCTATGCCAGTCCATGATGCCTATAAACTAACGGGGGTATGTGTCCAACAAGCTGTAGTTGTTACTTCTTGGTTTTTACTTTCTTAAGATTCTCGCCATCGGTAAGCACCCACCAGGCGAAATCCCAAAGGTTCTCTTCCTCCATCATCTTGACATAGCGTGGGTTGAGGTCTTCGCGTTTGGCATCGAGATTGACACGCCCATAGCTGCGCATACGACCCTGCACGGTGGAGGCCTGACGGCTGAGATAGCGCGAAGGACGTCCCGGGTTGCTCTTCAAAGGGGTGGGGAGACAGACGGCGAGCAGTGCCGCCTCGCGCTTGGAGAGGGAACTGGCGGAATGGCCGAAATAGTGCTGGCTGGCAGCCTCGCAACCATAGATGCCATCGCCAAACTCGATAATGTTGAGGTAGCATTCCATGATGCGCTTCTTGCCCCAAACGAGTTCGATAAGGGAGGTATAGTAGGCTTCGGCAGCCTTGCGTACCATGCTGTGCTTGTGGGGCAGGAAACAGTTCTTGGCAGTCTGCTGGCTGATGGTGCTGCCACCACGCTCGCGACGGCCTTTCTTGCTTTCGACATACGCCATCTTCATCTGGTGGACATCGAAGCCATGGTGATACATATAGAGGCCGTCCTCGGAGACAACGACGGCGTTGACCAGATTGTCGGAAATATGGCTAAGCGGCACATAGTCGCGCTCAAAGCGCACTACGCGATCGGGGTCTTTCACCTGCTGGAAGAAACGCTTGACCATCAGCGGCGTGAGCGGGGGATTGAAAATGGCACAAAACAGCACCTGAAAGATGGTAAAACCCCACACGGCAAGGACTGTGACCCAAATAAAACGCCATAACTTACCGCCAAAACTGAGCTGTTTCCAGCGTTTGAGCTTGCGCTTCTTACTATGCTTTGTTTTTTTTACCTTTCGTGACATAGTTAATTGTGATTAGTGAATTGTGGAACGTGTTTGGTAAATTGTGGGAAACGACCTTTTAATTTTATCTTTTGAGTTTTTGCAGACACCACCATTTAATAAAGAAAATCAGTCCGTGCTCACTTCTTGCCAGTCTTTCTGGATCCATATCTTCGCGCTTTTGGTTCCAGACTGTTGGGGGCTGGTTATAGATATGTTTCTTTATATGCGCGATACGCGCATCATACAAGTCGGTATGGTGATATGGGTCAGCAGTTAACGGAGACGACAACAAGGCTGCTAACAACACGGCTTCCTCTACAGAAACGGACTTGGATGAATGATGAAAAAAGTGACGGCAGGCTGCCTCACAACCATAAATACCATCGCCAAATTCAATCACATTGAGATAACACTCCATGATGCGTTTCTTGCCCCATATCTTTTCAATCAGGAAGGTGTAGTAAGCTTCAACAGCTTTGCGCAAGAGGGTTCTACTGAACGGCAGAAAACAATTCTTTGCAGTCTGCTGGCTGATTGTGCTGCCGCCTCGCAAACCCGAATCCTGCTTATTCCTTGAATAGGCACGACATAACTCATTAAACAAGAATCCATGATGGTACACAAACAGCCAATCCTCGGCAATAAGGGTTGCATCAATCAGATTCGATGAGATATCATCAATAGGGACGTATTTTCGCTCAAAACGCACTTGACGACCAGAATCCTTACGCTGTTGAAAGTATCTAGTTATCATGTGGGGGGTGATAGGAGGAATCACGAACTTGTATACTACCACCTGTAAGACCGTAAATAGCAACAAAGACACACAAATCACCCCTAGACATCTGGCTATCATGTGGGGTGTGATAGTAATCATAAAATGCCTGCATACTACCTGCAAGGCAACAAACAGGATCAACAACACACACATCACCCATAGGATGCGCCACACCTTATGTCCAACCTTAGGTTGTTTCCACCGACTGCTACTTCTTTTATTATGTTTGCTATTAGTGACTTTTGGCAACATAAAATTCAATTATGATAAAAAAAACATCCTTTTCCGTGATTGAATGCTTTTAATTTGTTGAAGACACAGCCATTTGACAAAGAATAGCAGTCCACGGTTGCCCTCTTTAATCTTTTCAGAATCCAAATCCTCATAACGGGCATTCCAATCAATTGGCTCATGCTCTAGGAGACGTGCTGAGATTCTGCTTATACGCTCATCGTAGTATGACGTATGTTTGTCAGGATTTGCCGACAAAGGCCAAGGAAGGGTCGCTGCCAACAGAATGGACTCACGTTCTGTGATGGCGGCAGCGGAATGTTGGAAATAGTGCTGGCTGGCAACTTCGCAGCCATATAGTCCTTCACCGAATTCAACAATGTTCAAATAACACTCCATAATACGCTTTTTGTTCCAAAAGAGTTCCATAAGCACAACATAATATACCTCTACTAGCTTTCTAAGCAATGTGCGACTGTGGGGCAGGAAACAATTCTTAGCAGTCTGCTGTGTAATAATACTTCCACCGCGCAACCTAGGACTCATCTGGTTGAGTGTATGTGCCCAACGAAGTGCATAGAAAAGAAAACCACGACTATACATGAATAGTCCCATGTTTTCAGCCACATCCACTGCGTTAATCAAATATGGAGAAATCTCTTCGATTGGGACATACTGCCATCGGATACGGACATCTGACTTACCTGCCTTGCGCTGCTGAAAATAACGATGCACCATCAATGGGGTGACAATGGGTGGAAAGAACTTGCAATAAAGGACTTGGACAAGAGGAACCAGCCACAACCCGAAGATAATCCATGACAGAATGCGTCCGAAGGAACCACAGTGTGTATTGCTCCAAAAGACATACATAAAAATGGCGATAACCATCAACGCAAAAAAGCACCAACGTCTGGCGATGAGCAGCTTTCTTTGACGGATGGGATCGGCATTTTTATATTTCTTTATCACTGTCACTTAGTATTCTAAACACAATTTAGAAAATATTTCTTGCTGCAAAAGTACAATTTTTTTATCAATACGAAAAAAAAATGTATATTTGTAAAATCAAAAATTAAGTAATTTTATCTATAATCATTTAAAAAACAATACTATGGCAAAAGTTGCAATCAATGGTTTCGGCCGAATTGGACGTATGTCCTTCCGCGCTATGCTTGACCACCCCGAGTTGGACATCGTAGCTATCAATGACCTCACCAGCGCTGACACGCTCGCTTATCTGTTCAAATACGACTCCATCCACGACAATTTCGAGGGTGAAGTGCATGCCGAAGGCGACTGCATTGTGGTCAATGGTAAGAAAGTGAAAATCTATGCCGAGCGCGACCCGCAGAACCTCCCCTGGGGCGAACTGGGTGTTGACATCGTAATCGAATCCACCGGCCTCTTCAAGAAGAGAGACCAGATGATGAAGCACATCAATGCCGGAGCCAAGAAGGTTATCCTCACTGTTCCCGCCGGCAAGGCTGACGATGTGGATGCCACCGTCGTCATGGGCGTGAACGACAACGTGCTGACCCCGGATATGCAACTCGTCAGCAACGCCAGCTGCACCACCAACTGCCTGGCTCCCGTTGCCAAGGTGCTGAACGACAAGTTCGGTATCAAGCGTGGTCTGATGAACACCATCCACAGCTATACCAACGACCAGAAGATTCTCGACCAGCCCCACAGCGACCTGCGTCGTGCCCGTGCTGCCGCCATCTCTATCATCCCCACCTCCAGCGGTGCTGCCAAGGCCGTGGGTCTGGTAATCCCCGAACTGATGGGCAAACTGGACGGTTTCGCCATGCGCGTTCCCACTCCTGACGGCTCTGTCGTCGACCTGACCGCCGAGATGTGCTGCAATGTCACCAAGGAGGAAATCAATGCCGCCATCAAAGAAGCCGCCGAAGGCTCGATGAAGGGTGTGCTGCAGTATGTTGACGAGCCTATCGTCAGCGTCGACATCATCGACAACACCCACAGCTCCATCTTCGACAGCCTGCTGACCCAGGTGATGGATGGCAACTTCGTGAAGGTTGTCAGCTGGTACGACAACGAGAAGGGCTACAGCACCCGCGTTGGCGATCTGGCTGCCAAACTGGCAACTCTGCTCTAATCAACATTGTCAAGTAATTAAATCACCCAAGGGAGTTGCCTCATTTTGAGACAACTCCCTTTTTAATAATAATACTCTATACAAAACAGCTATGCTTTTAGAAAACAAAGTTGCTATTATTACTGGTGCCACACGCGGCATCGGCCTTGCCATCGCCCGCCGCTTTGCTAAAGAAGGCTGCAACATAGCATTCTGCGCCCGCAGTCGGAACGAGAAGATGATTCAAGTGGAGCAAGAGCTTATCGACGCAGGCGTGCAGGCAAAGGGCTACGCTGTCGACGTGGCAGACTACAACCAAGCCCAGACTTTCGTTGCCGAAGTGATGCAGGACTTTGGACACATCGACATATTGGTCAATAATGCCGGCATCACCGACGACTCAGCCCTTAAGCGCATGACTGAAGAACAATTCGACCATGTTGTCGGCGTGAATCTCAAGAGCGTATTCTGCATGACAAAGGCCGTGCAGCCCCTCATGTGGAAACAAGGGAAAGGCTCTATAGTCAATATTGGTTCCGTTGTCGGTATCGCGGGGAATTACAATCAGGCGAACTATGCTGCCTCAAAGGCCGGTATCATTGGCTTTAGCAAAAGCTGTGCAAAAGAATTTGCCGCCCGCAATATACGTGTCAATATCGTCTGTCCCGGATTTATTGAGACTGAGATGACCGCCGAAGTTCCCAAAGAACTGATGGACACATGGTGCAGCCGCATACCCATGAAGCGTCCCGGCACTACCGACGAGGTGGCGCAGGCGTGCCTGTTCCTTGCCAGCGACATGTGCCCATACATCACTAGCGTTGTCCTGCCAATATGTGGTGGCATGGAAGATGCATAACCCTTCCGTCATGAAAGCACATACCGCATACCTGCCAGTCCTCCTACTGGCAATTATACTATTTGTCGGTTGCAACCAACCCAGTGACACCGAAAGCAATAATCAGCAGACTGTCACATACACCGACGATTATGGAAGCGCTGTCGAGATACCTTTACACCCACAGCGCATCGTCAGCACATCCCCGGCCGTAACCGAGATTATCTTTGCCCTTGGCGGAGCCGACCTACTGGTGGGACGCACCGACTTCTGTGTCTATCCCCCAGAAGCAAAGCAGATAACCAGTATAGGCGGAATCAGTAACTTGAACATCGAGCGCATAGTGTCGCTCGACCCCGACCTAGTCATCAGCGGCTCTATGATACCCAAGAAAAGTACCGTCCAAATGGAGAAGATGGGCGTGCCGACAGTCTGCGTCATTGAGCAGCAACGCTACGAAGGCCTATACGAGAACATCAGCAAGATAGGCCGCCTCATCGGTCGCACAGAGGCTGCCGACAGCCTCAACGCTTTGCTTCGCGACCGCCTAAAGCAACTGGACGTGCAGACCACAGCACAGCCCAAAAGTGTCTATTATGTGGTCGGCTTTGGGGCATCGGGCAACTTCACTGCCGGAGGCGACTCGTTCATAAACGACATCATCCGTCTGGCTGGTGGACGAAATATTGCCGAAGACATCTCCGGATGGAGTTATAGTTTGGAAAAACTCATGCAGCAGAATCCCGAATATATCGTCATCCGCAAGGAAGACAGTGCCGCTTTTTGCCGCATGGCACCATACAACCAACTTCAAGCCGTGAAAAGCGGACGGGTAATAGCCATTGAGAGCAGCCTAATCGACCTTCAGGTGCCACGTAACACCGAGGCAATACAATTCCTCTTTGACCGCTTGCACTAGCGGTAACGACGCTACTTGTTCTGATCCCAGATGCACACCTTTCGCAGGTAATCTACCGCGCGATTGAGTTGCACATCCTTTCCGTTAATAGCCCTAAGAGCACTTCCGTTGAATTTCACCTCTATGTCGGGCTGCACGCCGACCCCCTCAATATCGTCATAGTTACAGTCTACCATGTGGTAGGTGCTGGTATACACATAGTAGGGATATGTTTCCTTATACCTATATATACTGCTTCCGTACTGGTAGTAATCGTAATCGCCAAAGCATCCACTATAGAAAAGGTCGTGTTGGTGTTCTGAATCAGGCAGCAGGGCTCCCACGGCACCGTAGGTGCGTTCACCTATGAATGTGCCATTGGGCAGATTCTTAATCAGCATCGTCGCCAGTTCGGCACAACTGACAGAGTTGATGTCGGCAAGCACCACGATGGGCTTCTCTGTGCCCAAATGCAGACGGGGGCAACCTATCTCAAATTTCGACCAAGGGCTGTAGTCCAAACGTCCATAGCCATCCTTCACACGGGTGTAGCCCACTAATGTCGACCGCTGCGTCAACGAACCCATAAAGGGCACTAAATCAGCAGTGCTTCCGCCACCGTTGCCACGTAAGTCAATAATGATGCCGACCACTGTCGGGTCATTGGCATAGCTGCCTTCGCTGCTGATGCCTTCCCAATAACGGGGGCCATAGAACTTACGCAACGGCTCCTGCACCGACTCGCCGTGATCCAAAGCCGGGTAATATTCGTGAACATTCGACAAATAGAAATTAGTGAACCGAAAATACGCCACATTTTTATTTGTCACCAGTTTTATCAAGGCGCAATACATGCCCGGAATGGAGAACGACCCATAGTCCTCTGGGTCATAGGCATAGTATGAGTTTGGCACTAGGTCTAGACGTTGTCTCAAAACCTTCAATTCTTCACGTCTTTGGGTGTATGAATCCATGTCATGATAATAGTCATTCCTACCCGGGCTGACAAATGCTTCATACTGAGCCCTCGGCACAGTGAACATACCATACAGGTGATGATCCAGAAGACCTTCAAACAGCCCCTGATAGGCGGAATTGTACTCAGCAGCCGACACAGGGCGGTTGGCAGGGCGTGAGTCAAACTCCTCGAAGACAGGCTTGAACTGCTCATAACGGGCATCCCAGTCCACCGTGTCACGTCCCCAAAACACATAGCCTTGACTCATGCCGTTCCACACCGCTTCAAACTGCTGGGTGTACGTCTTGCATATACGGCTGTTCGGGTTCGTCAGATCCGACACCTCCGACTCTTTGCGACAAGATGTCAGACATATCATCACCACTAAAGAAAGAATTGCTGTTCTGTATAACGGATACTTCATATTGTCAAATGTTTTGCTGTTGATAAGTGTGAACTTAGAACCAGAAGCTTAATCCTCCCTGTACGACAAAGGTGGTATTGTAACGGGGGTTGAGATGTGCCATATAGTCGTTCTGGATATCCTTCACACCATAGTACCACCGAGCCTCCACACCCACTTCTATTCGTTTCTTTATCACGCCACTCAGTCCACCTCCCCATACAAACCCGATATCGGTACGATTGTCGCGTACCTGCGATTCGGGCGAATTGAAATCCACCTCTTCCGAGTAAGACTCCAACCCATTCATGCCGTACGTGATACCGGTACGCCTGCTTTCGAGCCATCGGCCCCAATATCCGCCTCCGAAGGCATGTAGCCGCACAGTCTTGCCCACATTGAGCATCAACACTACAGGCACATTCAGATATTTGTTATATGTCGTGTCTGGCAACGAGGTAGCGGTGCCACTGACGACATGACTGCGAATGTAGTTCTTTTGCAGCATCACCCCGTCCACACGCAGGGTAAGCCAGTTCACGGGCGTGAAACCGAGTTGCAAGCCATAGCTGCTCCCCTCGGCAAATTTCGTGTAGCGAAAGTCGCTCATATACGACATGTCAATGATATGATAGTTGCGGTCCAAGCCGCCCGTCACACCCACGCTCCAATGCCAATTCTGCTCGACCGCAGGCTCCTCTAGCTGCGTGGGTACTTCGACTTCCTGTGCCATCATTGGCACAAATGCAGCCACAAGCAAAAGTAATAGAAAGAGTCTTTTATTCATGCAATAAAATAAAATGGGGCGCAAAGCAACTCTTCGCGCCCCGTATGTTGAATGATTATTCAGCGTCGCTGATGAAAGGATACTTGTAGTCATGAGCCGGGTCGAAGGTCTCCTTGATGGCCTGCGGACTGGTCCAGCGGATAAGGTTCAAGTACGAACCCGCCTTGTCGTTGGTGCCGCTAGCACGTGCACCGCCGAAGGGCTGCTGACCCACTACGGCTCCTGTGGGCTTATCGTTATAATAGATATTGCCCGCGGCATACTTCAGAATCTCCGCGCCTTTGCGCAACGCCTTGCGGCAGTTGGCGAAGATGGCACCCGTGAGGGCGTAAGGCGAAGTCTCGTCGCAGAGATGCAGCGTCTCCTCGTACTTGTCATCATCATACACATAGATAGTGATGATAGGTCCGAAAATCTCTTCGCACATTGATTTGTACTTCGGGTCTTTGGCAAGGATTACCGTGGGCTGGATGAACCATCCTTGGCTCTTGTCGCCCGTGCCGCCGAACACGATTTCCGCGTCGGGGCTCTGTTTGGCATGTTCGATATAGCGCATGCAGTTGTCGAACGAAGCCTCGTCGATAACGGCATTGACGAATGCGCTGAAGTCGCGCACATCGCCCACCTTTATCTCCTTCAGCATCTCGCCCACAATGCGCTTCACTTCGGGCCACAGGCTGGCAGGCACATACGCGCGGCTAGCTGCCGAGCACTTCTGACCCTGGAACTCGAAGGCACCACGCACAATGGCAGTAGCCACTTGGTCGGCATTGGCAGAGGTATGGGCAAAGATAAAGTCCTTACCGCCCGTCTCACCAACAATCTTAGGATAGGTACGATAGTTGGCAATGTTGTCGCCAATCGACTTCCAGAAGCTGTTGAACGTACCGGTAGACCCAGTGAAGTGGACGCCACAGAGGTTCTTGTCGGCGAATGCCACTTTGCCAATCAGCGAGCCGCTGCCGGGCAGGAAGTTCACCACGCCGTCGGGCAGACCCGCTTCCTTGTAAATCTTCATCAGCAGGAAGTTGGAGAGCATGGCGGTGGTGCTGGGCTTCCAGATACACACATTACCCATCAGCACTGGCGACAGGCACAGGTTGCTGGCGATAGAGGTGAAGTTGAACGGGGTGATGGCAAACACAAAGCCTTCCATCGGGCGGTAGGTCACATAGTTCAGCGTACCCTTGTCGCTGCAGGGCTGGTCGCTGTATATCTGCGAAGCATAATAGGCATTATAGCGCAGGAAGTCCACCAGTTCGCATGCCGAGTCAATCTCAGCCTGCATGGTGGTCTTGCCCTGACCCAGCATCGTGGCGGCATTGATAAGCCAACGGTACTTGCCGCTAATCAGCGTGGCAATCTTCAGCATCACGCTGGCACGGTCCAGCCAAGGCGTGTTAGCCCATTCCTCATGAGCCTTCATGGCTGCGTCGATAGCCATCTGCACCTCCTTTTCACCGACCTTGTAATATTTGGCCAGCACATGGTGGCTCTCAGTAGGCATCACAATGGTGCCCGTCTCAGCGGTACGCACCTCCTTGCCACCAATTATGGCGGGGATGTCGGTCACCATGTTATACAGCTCATCAAGGGCTTTGCGGATTTCCTTACGTTCGGGACTGCCGGGTTTGTAGCCAAGAACAGGTTCGTTCTCAGGCTTCGGAAATGAAAAAAGGGTGTTGTTCATAAGAATGTAGTACTTTAGTATTTAATTATAATTGATTCCAAAAAACAATTTGCAAATGTACAATTTTTTTCCGAATTGAAAAAAAAAATGTATCTTTGCAGCACAAAAAATAACAAATCCAACAATATTAACCATTATGAAGAGATTAAGTATCATTATGATGTGTCTTGCCACATTGGCATTCAGTTCCTGTGGCTCGACCTTTGGCGGTGCCAGCGGTTCCGTCTCTTCGGCAGCCAAGGATAACGGTCGTGCGGCAGGTGCATCCATTATTTCGCTCTACAACTCGTATCGTAGCACCGGCACTGTCAATCTGGGCAACCCCGCCGACCTCACCGCTGCCCTCAGCCTTGCCACTGCCTACACCAACTTCCGCAACAATCAGGCCGATGCCAATTACAAGAAAGCCTTTGCTTCGGGCATGGTCGCTGCTGGAGCAGGCCTCATCACCGCCGCTAATGTCAACGGCATTATCAACACTATGAACAACTTGACGGGTCTCAACGTCAACGCTGCCACCATCACCAACAGCGTCGGCACCGCCACCGCCATCATCCAACTGCTGCAAGCCCTCGGCTCGGCACAACAATAGAGCCAACAAAGTGGTTTTTCCACCCCATATCAAGAGGGTGTCCCAAGCATAATTGAGACACCCTCTTGTTTTATTTAACCCAAATCGGCCAATAGGGTTTATGACAAATTTACTATATCCATTACCCTATATTTTTTTTCCAAATATACACACTTTTTCTAAATCCGTGTGCAAAAGTACACATTTTTATTCTATCTGTTACGGCATCTTACCGATTCCTACTGCATTCTACTTCATTCTACCGCTTTCTACCGAATAGCAGGTGGTTTTCCGATACTACACCATCGGATAAGCATTGGGAAAACATCGGCAACAGGAGGGAGGAAAGACGAAACTGCCAGCCTAGTCCTTGTCGGCACTGTGGTATAACGCTACAGCGTCAGCAACAAGGAAAATACTACCTGTCACCAACACCAAATCGCGTTGTACGTCAGCCGCATGACGGGCAGCGCTAATAGCACCTGCCACTTGTGGGAAAGTCTCACCCACCATGCCTAGGTCGGCAGCAGCGGCGGCGAGTTGTCTGACTGGCAGGGCGCGTGGGACACTGGGCTGCGAGTAATAGTAGGTGGTGCGCTCGTGCGGAAGCATACGGAGGATGCTGCGGAAGTCCTTGTCGTTGACACAGCCATATATGAGGTGCAGATGGCGGTAGGGTATTTCTGATAGTTTGTGCAGCATTGCCGCCACGCCGTCGGCATTGTGAGCCGTCTCGCAGATGGTGAGTGGGTGCTCGTCCATCTTCTCCCAACGTCCGTGCAGACCAGTGTCCTGTACCACACGGGCAATGCCGTCACGGACGTTATCTTCAGTAATATGATAGCCTACAGAGGGCAATAGCCAAAGAGCCTGAAACAGGGTGGCAAGGTTCTTAAGTTGGTAACTGCCCGAGAGGGGACAGGTTAATTGAGAATTGAAAGTTGAAAATTGAAAATTGGATGCCTCCACTTTAAAGTCTAACAATGGAAAAGTGAGGCCATCTGCCTGAGACGCTTGTTTATCAATGGGTATGATTCGGTAATTGTCGTCGGCAAAGGAGATGGGAGCCTGTAGCTCTGCAGCTCGCTGCTCGAAAACGTGTCTTGTTTCGGGATGGGTTTCCCCTATCACCACAGGTACGTGAGGCTTAATAATGCCCGCCTTTTCGGCGGCTATCTTAGGCAGTGTGTCGCCAAGGAACTGAGTGTGGTCGAAGCCGATGTTGGTGATGACGCAAAGGTCGGGGTTGATGACATTAGTACTGTCGAGCCGTCCTCCCATTCCCACCTCTACAACCGCCACGTCGACCTTTTCAGTTGCAAAATAGTCGAATGCCAGCCCAACGGTCATTTCAAAGAAGCTGAGATGCAGCGTCTGCATAAAGTCACGGTGCTGCTCGACAAAGTCGGTAACACATGGTTGGGGTATCATCTGCCCATTGATGCGGATGCGTTCACGGAAGTCCACCAAATGAGGTGAGGTATAAAGCCCCACTTTGTAGCCCGCCTGCATAAGGACAGAAGCAAGCATGTGGGAGACTGAGCCTTTGCCATTGGTACCCGCCACATGGATGCTGCGAAACTTGCGTTCGGGGTTGCCAAGGTGCCGCATCAGCTCGATGGTGTTGGTAATGTCTGCCTTATAGGCTGCCTGCCCTATGCGGTGGTACATGGGTAGGCTGTTAAACAGGTAATCTAGGGTCTCTTGGTAGGTCATAGTGAAAGGGGCATCATGTCGGATTAATCAGACCAATCAGGCTTATCAGACCAATCAGACACATCCGACTAGTCCGACCCGTCCGACAAATTATCAATTCGGTATTGTGTAGGTCAGCCCCAGCAGGAACAGGCCGCGATAGCTGGGATAGTTCTGCCAATAGTAGTAACGCTGGAAGAGCAGATTATCAGCCTTGAGGAAGAAGCTGAGTGCCTTGTTGTGGCGGTATTCGACTTCCATATTCAGCCCATAGCGCATGGGGAGGTGATACGTTGATGCAGAGCCGTCGAAGGCTGGGGCTGTGGCATAGGTGCGACCGAGAAGCTGAAACTCTAGCCGCCCAATAATCTTGTCGTGATAGTTGACCGTGGCACAGACGCCTGCATCAAAATCGGGACGATAGTAGAGCGGAAGTTCCCTCCATACGCAGCCGACAAGCTGCGTTCTCTTGTTGCGATAGATGTAGTAGTTACCTTTGGCTTCGAGGCGTAGCATCTCATCATTGAGGAACACAAAGTTGCCACCCAACTTGATGCGGGTCAGGCTGTCGTAGATGGGAGTAAACACATTGTTGAGGTGATACCTGTTGTCAAGACGGAAGGAGAGGTCGTCGTTCAGATTGCTATATATGCCGTAGAGGTTGATATCAATCTTCTTGCTGAGATTGAGGCGTACCTTGGCAGCGAGGTCCAAATGGCTGGTGGCCCGCACAAGGCTGTTAGGAGCAATGTAGGGGTTGACGGTGCGGATATAGTTCCAACTGTTGGCATCCATGTTGCCCCTGGCCTCAAGAGTCGCGTTGAGGAGTTCGTTAAAGAATGATTTGCTGACCGTGGCATCGGGATAGACATGCACCTTGCCGCTACCGGGATGGTTATAGCCGTCGAGCATGACCACCGCGCCAGCATGGATTTGGAAGCCTGAGAAGATGAAGTCGATATAGGGATTCGCCTTGTAGAGTCCCAGATAGGAGTGGCTGCGGAGTGGGGAAACAATGGTCGGCTGGTCTGGGTCGGGCAGTACTGCCAATAGGCTAGAATCTGCTCCAAAGGGCAGCTCGGTGGGGTCGTAGTTGTTGATATAGCCGTTGTAGGTAAGGTGCAGATAGGCTATCGCCTTGTGCTTCTGAGCAATGGTGAAGCCATAGTGCATATTGCCGTCGAAGTTGATGTTGAACTCATTCTGATTATAGGAGGCAAACAAATCGGTGACGTTCACATTCGCCTCGTAGCCAAGGGCGCGAACATCCGTGTTCAACGTCTTAAGACCGACATTGGCCGATACTGTATTATAAACAGCGCGATAGGATGGCTTCTTCACCGAATCGCGAATCAGTCCCATGACACTATACAGAGTGCTGTCGCTGAAGCCGTAGTAACGGTTGAAATCGTTCTGATAGCCAATGTCGGCACTCAACTGGTGGTGGCTCTTGGTGATTAGTTTGCCGAAGGCGGTAATGTCGGTGAGCGAGAAAGGTGCCTGCCCATAGTAGTCGGGCGAGGGCTTTTCCTTGTCGGGCCTGCCTATCGTGCCCCACGAGGAGTGATGGGTAGCGCGAATGCCGTAGGTCTTGTCAGGATTGCGCAACGAGTTGAAATACACCTCCGCCAATGGCGACAGATAGTTTCCGAAACCCAGCTTGAGGTAGTTATTGTAGAGCTTGGTGGCAGGTTCGCCGATGATACGTGCCGCCTTGATGCGCGACGGCTCGTAGAGCGACGTGAGTCGACGGGTGGAGATATCGTATGTTAACGACTTCGACAGGGTCGACACCGTGTCGGTGATGGTGGGTGCGACGTTTATCTTCTGCGTCTCCTCGACCACAGGTTTGTAACGGCTGGTGACAACCACACGCTCATTGTACACGTTGCTGTCCGACTGCGCCTTGGTCACAGGAATAAAGGCCAATGTGGCGACGATGGCAATGGATATTTTGGCTATATTATTCATGGTATGCTGAATGATGGGTTATTGTATTACTGCTCACTGGTTTCGGATTCAAGCTCGATGACGATTTCTTCCTCCTCAGGCTGTTGCAGCGGTTTCTCCGCCTCTAGGATGGCATTGCGTTTTTGCAGGGCAAGCTGCACCAGGTCTTCGCCTTCATAGTTGTCGATGATGCTCTGCAAGGTCTGCTTGGCCTGCAGGTTGTTACCACGGGCATAGAAGATGTCAGCCCATAGGATGAACGACTTAGCCAAGTAGTAGTCGTTGACAGGGTCGGCGGTGATGGCTTCGATGGCACGCTCCGCCTCGTCGTACTGCTGTTGCAGGAATAGGCTTTCGGCAATGCGGTAGGAGGCCTCGCCGCTGTAGTCGCCATTGGTGGAGTGTTTCAGCAGGCTGTACACGCTGTCCGCCTGACGGTAGTTGTGTCCCGTCTCATAATAGGTGCGGGCTATACAGATGCGCGCCTCGTCGCGCAGTTCGTCGGTTATCTTGTATTCGCTCAGCAAGGCATTGGCAGCGGCACGTATGCTGTCCGCCTGTCCCAGACGTACCCAGCTGCGCAGATAGCCCACACGTCCTGCCATACGGCTGTTGTCGCCCTCCGCCACCGTCACCAGCTGGCTGTAGAGGTCCAGTGCCTTGGTGAAGTTGTTGAGGTTGTAGGCTATGTTGGCAGCATTGTGCAACGACCGCTCGGTGTAGCTATTTCTGCCTGCCTCGGCCACCGCCTCATAGTGCGGCAGGGCCTGCTCGTTCTGTCCGCTACGGAACAGACAGTCGGCTGCATAATAGTGCGCCTGCAGATGGAACAGTCCTTCGGGGAACTTCTCCAAATAGTTCTCAAAGCTGCGTACCGCACTCTCGCAGTCGCCATTCATATATAGGTTTTCAGCCGACATATACAGCGTGCTGTCCTGCTCCACGGTCGAAACATTGGTCTTGGTGGTGCGCTTCACATAGCTGAAATACTCGTCCACTCGGTTCTGGCTCACATAGATGTTCTTCACCGTGCTGAGTGCGTCGCGTGCCTCGTCGGTGCCTGCGTAGTAGGTCAGCAGTTGGTCGAACATCTCAAGTGCCTCGTTGTTGCGGTCGGTGTTATAGTAGATAAGGCCCATATTGAGCAACGCTGTCTTCACCAGCGTATTCTGCGGGTATTTGTTGCGGAAGTTGTTGAAGTATAGCAGCGCCATATCGTTGTTGTCGCACACCAGATAGGTATTGCCCACCTCGAAGAGGGCTTTGGGTGCCAATGCCGACTCGCTGTATTTCTCGAATATCTGGTTCAGATAGTTCAACTTCTCATGGTACTTGCCCATCGCGCCATACGACAACGCCTTCTGGTAGGTGGCATAGTCCGCGTCGGCATCGTTGGCGTCAATCACCTTGTCGTAATACTTGATGGCGTCGGCATACTTGCTGTCCAAATAGTAGCAGTCGCCCAAACGGTTATTCACATCGTTGATTTGGTGCTTGTCGATGGTCTTGTCTGCCAGCCGCTGGAACATCTTGAAGTCGTCGGCAGCATCCGACACATTGTTGCGCTTCAGCGATATATATCCGTGGGTATAGAGAGCCTGACGGTAGTAGGGCGAGGTGGTGGCATTGCTGCTCAGCATAAAGCGGTCCAATATCTTGGCTGCCGCATCCACGTCGCCCAATCTGTAACGCGCCTCGGCATACAGATAGTAGGCATCGGTGGTATATTTCGGCAGGGCGTTAATCTGCGAGGCCTTCTGGAAATAGGTGGCTGCCGACTTCATATTGCCCGTGTTGAACACCTCTATGCCACGGTTGATGACGATGCGCTGGTATGCCTGATTCATCACCGGGCTGCGGTCCTGCATCTTTTCTATCAGCGTCAGCGCATCCTTATAGTTGCGGGTGCTGAAATAGAGCGAGGTCAGTATCTCCTGCACCTCTGCCTTGTGCGAGGTACGGGGGTATTTCTGCAGATAGTCTTCAAACGAGCGTATCGACTCGTTGTAAGGGTTGGCGTTCAGTTCATACGACAGCTTGGCGTAGTTGAACAGCGCATCCTCCTTAATCTTGGGGTCGAAGTCCATCTTTGAAGCCTGAAGGAACATGCTCCGCGCCTCGTTCTTACGGCCCAGCTTGATATCCACGTCGCCCAGCACATACAGCGCGTGCTGTGCCACGCTGTCCTCACACACCGTCTTCTTCGACAGGTAGTACTGCGCCGAGTCGTACTGGTGCAGCATATAGTGGCAGTAGCCTATCTGATAGTAGCTGTCCTGTGGCGTGCACGATGCCACCAAAGCCGCGCTATTGCTCTTCTTGCCCTTGCGCACAGTGCCTGTCGCCACCGTCTGCGTGGGGTCGGTCGCGTCGTCGTCCTTGTTGCGCATAGCGGCGGAATAATAGTCTAGCGCATTCTTGTATTCGCCACGGTTGAAATAAACCTCCGCCACCATCTGGCGTATCTCGTTCTTTTTAAACACGTCCTCCTCCAACAACAGCGTCGGGGCCAGTTGCAGCAGCTCGTCGTTCTTGCCCAGGTAATAGTAGATGCGGGCAATGTACGAGGGCACAATCTTCGCAAAGCGATGGTCCGACTGCAGTTTCTCGAAGTTGCGCAACGCCAAGTCGTACTTGCCGTCCATATACTGTAGGTGGGCGTAATAGTACAATGCCGCGCTGGTATACTTCGACTTACCGTTTATTTCTTGCTGAAAGAACTTCTTCGCCTCGGCATAGTCCTCATCGTTGAAATAGCAGTACCCCACCTTGAAGTTATACTCGCTCCGATGGCCGTACTCTACCTCGCGCGACTGCACCTTCTTGTAGTATTTCAACGCCTTCTCGTAGTCGCCTGCCGCATAGTGATAGTTGCCCAGATAGAAATAGGCCATGTTGCAGTGCTTGCTCTGGGGATACAGACGCAGGAACTCCGATAGCCTGAAGTCGGCATCGTTGTTGCTCAGCCGCTCGGCACACACCGCTCCATAGTAGCACGCCTCGCACGCCATCGCCGCGTCGGTGACGGCAGCCTCGGTGGCCAATCGGTCAAACAGATTCTGTGCCGACGCAAATTTTTCTTTCTGATAGAGGTCCGTCGCCTGACGGTAGACCTGCCTCAACGCCTCGTCCGATGACGACTTCTGCGCGAAAACTGGCGATGCCAGCATCGCCAATACCGTAATAACTATAACAAACTTAATTCGTTGCATAATCAATAATCACTTAATTCAAAGCGTAAAAATACTAATAATAAATATAATGGCGGCACCCTCCCGCCATCTTTTATAAACAGCTAAATGTTAGAAATCAAAAACTCCAACCCGACCCCTCCGACAAATCAGACCTCTCCGACCCCTCCGACTCCTCAGACCCCTCCGACTCCTCCGTCCCTCAATATCTCAAGAAGAACGGCTGGTCGTCGTCGTTATACTGTGGTTTGGGCTGCCACGGGCCGTGCAGCAGTATGCCGCTGGCTGGTGACGGCGTGACGGTGTATTGCAGCTGGCCCTCGGGGTTGATGAGGATGAAGTGGGGGTACGACACCACCCCGTAGTTCTCCAGCAACTTGTAGTTGCCGTTGAAGTGCAGCCACGTCCAATTGTACTTCTGTCCTTTCTTGGTGTTCTTCAGGAAGTGGTACATCTTCTGGAACTCGCGGTCGCAGCTGACGCACACAAACTCCACATTCTTATTCTTGGCATACACACTATCCTTGAAGTGTGCCATGGTCTCAATCTCTGCCACACAGTTGGGGTCGCCCACCCGCACAAACGCCAGATAGACCCATTTGCCCTTCATGCTGTCGAACGACACCATCCGCTTGTCCACATCTGGCAGCACAAACGTGGGCACCTCCGAGCCTTCCTCGTTCTGCCGTAGGCTGGCGGCTAGCCGTTTCGCCAGTTCCTTATGCTCTGGGAACTTGCTCTGCGCACCCACCATCTCTATCATCTTCACCACCTTGCCGCTCTCATAGTAGCGGTTCAGGTAGTACGCCTCCTGCAACGCCTGCAGCGCCACCAGTTCGCGCACCTGCTCGTTGCGCAGCAGCGTGTCGGTGCCCAGCGAGTCGAGATACACCTTCACATTCAACGTATTCACCCAGTGTCCTAGCTGCCAGGCTGGTATCTTGTTGGTGCCCTTCGACACGCTGTTGGCAAACAGCGTCATAAAGAACGCCATATAGTTGTCGTCGTAATACATGATAGGCTGCCCCTTGATATAGCGGCCCACCATGTGCCGGCGCGTGTCGAAATGCAGGCTGTACTTCATGCTTGCCAGCTGGTAGCGTTTGTAGCGGTTGAAGAACTCGTTACGCGTGTCGGGTGCCTTCTTCGCCACCACCGCCTCCAGGCTGTCGAAGTAGCGTTTCTGCGGACGGAAGCGCGCATCGAAATAGACGCGGTGCGCGTCGATATAGTCCGCCACCACCGCCTCGAAGTTCGAAATCATGCCGTTCAGCTCGTCGGCGGGCATGTTCACAAACTCCAACGGCAGCACCTCGGGGCTGAGAAACACATTCTTCTTCTCGTCCACATCCCAGTCGAAACGTGGCACATACACCTCGTAGTCCCTGCCCGGCTCCACAAAGAACGACTGGCTGTAGTTCTCTATCTGCAGCATCATCATCGTCGGGTAGTTGGCATACGCCTTCAACTCAAACGTACGGTTCGCGCCAATGACGGCATGGTCCACCGTCACCTCTGTGCGCGTCAGCATGTCGCTATAGCGATACAGCGTCACCTCCTTGCCCGCACCGTTCACCACCTCGCCATGGATGGTGACATTGGTCTGCGCCCCCGCGACGCTGGCGATGGCAACCAACAATGCCACACTTACGAATCTAACAAAACTATTCATGCCACTGAAATTTTTTAATTTCTCTTAAAATAACGTACCCCGTGCAATATTATTGCCCGTCGCTCCTGATTTTTTTGCTGCAAAAGTACAAAGAATCCTTTCACTCTTTACCGCATTTTACCGCATCTTACCGAAACTTACCGCATTTTACCGCATCTTACCGCATTCTACCGCATTCTACCGATTCCTACCGATTGAGGGGTCGTTTGCCGTCGCTAGAACGGCAAACGATCGGATAACGAACGGCAAACGATCAGATAAGTGCGAGACGAAAAGGACGAAAAAAAATGGCGACAGGGCATCGAGATTTCATTTCTGATGCCCAATTGTGAGAAAAAATGTGTAACTTTGCAGCGTGAACGCACGAGCATCCCTCACACCCAAATACGGCAGAAGGGGCTCATGCACAAAGTGTAACCATATAAAACCCTTCCTGAAATGAAAAAGTACATTTGCGACATCTGCCATTATGAGTACGACCCCGCCAAGGGCGACCCCGACAACGGCATAGCCCCCGGCACCGCATTCGAAGACCTGCCCGACGACTGGATGTGCCCCCTCTGCGGCGTGGGCAAGGAGGATTTCAGTCTCGCTGAATAGCGAAGTGGCTAAGAGCTTAGGATTGAGACCCGAAAGCCAGCTGCTGACCTCGGACGATTCCCCACAGTCAACTGTCGACGCGCTATTTCCATCTTTACGCCTGCCTTATGTTTCTACACATCGACTGCAACAGCTATTTCGCCTCGTGCGAAGTCGCCACCCGGCCAGGGCTGGAGGGCAAACCTGTTGTGGTTGCCAACGACAACAAGGCGGGTGGTGGTGTCATCCTAGCCCTCACGCCGGAGGCTAAGGCGTTGGGGCTGAAACGCGGCATACCCCTCTTTAAGGTGCGCAACCTCATCAGGCTGAACCACGTGGTCATCTGTCCCGTGGACCACAAGAAGTACCGCCGCATCTCGCGACAGATTATGGAGGCGGTGCAACAGCAGGCCATCGTGCTGGACTTTGTACAATACTCCGTCGACGAATTTTTCGGCTCGCTGCCCGTGGAGGAACCCGACGAGGTGCGGCACTATGCGCGCATGGTGAAGGAGATGATTACCAACACCACAGGCATCCCGGTCAGCTGCGGATGCTCGCAGAGCTACACCTTGGCCAAGGTCGCCACCCATTACGCCAAACGATACAAGGGGTACGACGGCATCTGTGTCCTCACACCCGAAAGCCGCCAGAAGGCCCTGTCGATGCTCGACATCGCCGATGTGTGGGGCATCGGACGGAAGCACCGCAAGAAGCTACAGGAACGCGGCATACTCACCGCCCAACAGTTTGCCAACTGCGACGAGAAACTGGTCGAGTCGCTCTTCTCAATAACAGGGGTGCGCACATGGCGCGAACTCAAGGGCATACCCTGTATCGACCTCCACCGTCCCGAACAACAACGCAGCATCATGCAGAGCCGCACGTTCGTCTATATGACCGACCGCTACGACGACTTGGAGCAGTACGTCCGCACCTTTGCCACCACCTGCGCCGCCCATCTGCGGCAGCAGCATGGCGTGTGCCGCTCGGTGACAGTGTTTCTCGCCACCAACCGACACCGCGACGACCTAGCACAATACCGCAACAGCGGCAGCGTCAAACTCCCCTCCCCCACCGCCGACACCCCCACCCTCATCAAGGCGGCACTGGCAGCGCTGAAAGAACTGTATCGCGAAGGGTTTATGTACAAACAGTCGGGGGTCATCCTCACCGACATCAGCGAAGAGGAAGGTATGCAGCTCGACCTTTTCACCGAGCCCGAAGACGAACGCCGACGCAAACTGATGCAAGTAGCCGACGCCCTCAATCGTCGCTTCGGCGACGACACCGTCAGCCTCGGCTCCCGCACCCACTCCTCGCACGACAATCCCGCTGAAGAAGAATAATATTCCCTCAGAAGAAGAATAAGAATAGACAAATACCTCCCGTCCATTTCTCTCCTTTTCTTTCTTCTCGCTCCCTCATTTCGACGTCACTTCAACGATACTTCAACGATAGTTTAACGATATATAATCGTAATACTATCGTTGAAGTATCGTTGATATATCGTTGAAATGAGGGAATGAGAGGGGGTTGGGGAGGGCAGAGGGAATAGGACGGAGGGGCGTGGAGGAGGGATTTTGGGGAAAAGTTGGAAGAAAATGCAATATGTCGAAAAAAAGTTGTAATTTTGCAGAGCAATTCAAAACACGATATGTCATGAAGAAAATCACAACGGTTGTTTGTCTGCTAGGCCTGCTGCTGGCGGGATTTGAGGCAGAAGGTCAGGGGCTGTTCGGCGGCAGAAAGCGCAACAGGGCCCGCAACGAGCGCACTGCCAAAGTCCGGTTGGAGACGATGCCCGTGCAGGTGAAGGGCGAGAAGTTTGAGATGGTGCTGGTGCGGGGCGGCTCTTATATGATGGGGTGCGACCCCGAGTTTTGGAACAAGACGGGTAAAAACGACGAGGTCCCACGGCATGGAGTGTGGGTGGGCAGTTTCTATATGGGTCGCTATGAGGTGACGCAGGCGTTGTGGAAGGCGGTGATGGGCTATAATCCGTCGAACTTTGTGGGCGACGAAAGGCCTGTTGAACAAGTAAGTTACAATGAAGTAAAAACTTTCATAGAACGATTGCGCGAGCTAACAAGGCTGCCATTCCGCCTGCCTACAGAGGCGGAGTGGGAGTATGCCGCACGTGGCGGTAGGCTGTCGAAAGGCAAGACATTTGCGGGTTCGGACGATTTGATGCATGTGTCGTGGACACAACTGAATAGCGGAGACTCGACACATGTGGTGGGCGGCTTGGTACCTAACGAGTTGGGGCTGTACGACATGACGGGCAATGTGTGGGAATGGTGCAGCGACTGGTATGCCGACGACACATACGCTTGGGACGTAGCATCGCATTATGAGATACCCGACACGGTGAATAGCCGTCAAGGTCTGTTTAACTATTTTGCCGCCATCGGCAGTTGGAAGACCGTGGTTGAGGACATTGATGAGACACGCAATCCACAGGGACCCGCCACTGGAGAGCTAAAAGTGGGTCGCGGGGGTTCGTGGGCTGACGTAGCGGAAGATGTGAGGGTGTCGTACCGAAACTATTGGCAGCCAGACACACGGCTGAGCGTGCTGGGGTTTAGGCTGGTGCTGCCAGCCGACAGCGTGGCAGCATCGGGCTGGATGCCCAACCAGTATGTGATGGACTCGTTGGTGGAAGGACACGCCTATGCGTCGATGACCACGGAAGGCATGATGCGGCTGGCCAACGGTGCTCTGGAGGGGTTGTTCAGCGTGTCGGCTACACAGCGGGTACGCTTCTCGAAGGGCAACCTGCAGTACAACGCGGTGGCGGACCAGTGGCGCTTTGCCGAGAATCAGTACGATGTTATCGGATACGACAATTTCTATTACGGCGAGCATTACGCGGGTTGGATAGACTTGTTTGCCTTTGGCACCAGCGGCTACCGCAACAGGCCACCATACTACTTCTCCCTACAAAATATGAATTATGGGAATGGCAAGCGAAATATTGATAGGACGAGTTACGATTGGGGCGTGTACAATGCCATCAGTAACGGAGGCAAACGTGCAGGACAGTGGCGGACGCTGTCGGTGAACGAGTGGGCGTATCTGCTGATGCGTCGACCCAATGCGCAGCTGCTGATGTCGCCCGCCTTGATAAATGACCATCAAGGCATCTTGTTGCTACCCGACGATTGGCTGGAGAGGGGTGGCGACACGTTGCAAAAGGGGATGATACCCGTGTTCTCGTCGGCCAAATGGACTGAGATAGAGCGGGAGGGCGCTGTGTTCCTGCCTTGTGCAGGGTATGCCAAACTGAACAATTACTACTATGGGGTACCACAGACTGCAGAAATGGAGGTGGTGGGAATTAACACAGGATTTGCAGACCGTGCTGAAACGGCTGCGCCAGTGAGCCAGATGGCGGAACAAGCTAATGGCGGGGTAGACCATACTAATCCAGCCGAAGGCGTCCGCTATGGTAATTATGGAACTTCACACATAGATGGGGAAACGCCAGGCGGAATTAGACAAAAAAGAGAATGGGCTAAAAAGTTTGCATATAGGCAACCGTATGAATGGAATGAAGGTTTAGGATATTATTGGACTACCATCCAATATGATAAGCGCAACGCGATGGGCTATTGTTTCCGTTTCGGCGACCTTGGTTTCATCCTCCCTTTAGAGCGGCTGACACGCCTGTC
>CAMZFW010000005.1 GCA_947306225.1 uncultured Bacteroidales bacterium | reverse complement strand
CAAAATCTACCGCGGTGCCATCCTCCGCTACGGACAGAAAGCCACCTGGCGCGACGTTTTCCACATATTGGAGAATGCTTGAATGCTTGATTGTGTTATTGTTTGAGTGGCTGACGCGGTCAAATTACTCAAACAATCAAGCAATCAAACAATCAACCAATCAACAACTACTCAAACAATCAAACAATCAAGCAATCAAACAATCAACCAATCAATAACTACTCAAACAATCAAACAATCAAGCAATCAGACAATCACCCAATCAATAACTACTCAAACAATCAAACAATCAAGCAATCAGACAATCACCCAATCATACCTATGAAACGACTTCTGACTTTTAGTATCTGCCTTATGGCATTTGCCCTGTTGCAGGCACAGACCGACCGCCGCTTATGGTCGCAAGGTCCTCTCACTTGGAACGACTTCACCATCATGCCCGCCTCCTCCGGCCAACGCTCCTACCTGCAGTACGGCATTGGCTACAACCCCGTGCGCGACACCCTCGGTGGTGTCCACTGCTGCTATTACCGTGCCGAGTCGTGGATGCAGCCCAGCAGCTCGTGGGTGACAGCAAACCATCGCGACAGCAATACGCTGCGCTTCAACCAAATCATCTTCGACATGCTCGAGGTGGAACGTCGTCAACTGCAACAATCCATCAATGCTAACACCAATGAAATAGCCTATGGTGAGATACTTCGCGCTGCCAGCTCCAGCTTGAGTTCCCGCATCGAAAGTTTCAGCCTTCTGTCGCAGGACGGTGCCGACACCGCCGTCCTCTCCGCCTTCGAGCGGCAGGTGGCCGCCGAGCTCGCCCAATACCCCGCCGACTATCACCCTCGCTACACGGCTCGTCCCTTTGGCTATGGATTGTATATCGGCATCGGGGCCACCGGCTCCACAGGCTCGATGGGCAAGGCCTTCGCGCCGGGTGCAGGCCTCAATTTCGGCTTCGACTTCTCATACAATCGTCACCTCCTTATCCTCGACGGCACCCTCGGCCTCTGCAAAGCACGCCAAACCTTCTCACTTGCTGACCCAGACGGCACTGTGAATACCTTCCCCGAAGGCAAACTCGGCGGCTTCCTCACCATCAACCTAGGCTATGGCTACACCCTTGTCGACAACCTGCGCTGGCAGCTGTCGCCCTTCGTCGCCCTCGGCATCCGCGAGTTCAGCTACAGCGGCCAGGACCAGAACAGCAGCTTCGCCTATGCCCGTCCCGAGCCGGTCGTCGGCCTCCAGTTCCGTCACCACTTTTGGCAACAACGCGCCTTCCCCGAATACGGCTTCTTGGCAGGTGGTGGAAGGGTTTCCGAGTTAAGCCGTGTCTCCCTCCAAGGTCGCCTGTTGCTCTCCTACTCCTCGTTCCCCGACCTCCAAGGCAGCCCGACAGGCCTCAGCATTCAGGCTCAAGTGGCTCTGTCGCTCAACGGTCGCTTGTTCGACGTCGACTGACCCAAATCGGCCTAATGACCGATTTGGCTTTAGTCGTCCGACACTCCTATTGTCTCTCCCTCCGCCACCGTCAGAGCCATCTGGCGCGGTCGTTTTCACCAGCATTTAACCGTTCGTTTGCCGTTCGTTAACCGTTCGTTTGCCGTTCTAGCGACGGCAAACGACCCCCCAATCGGTAGAATGCGGTAAGTTTAGGTAAAATGCGGTAAAATGCGGTAGAATGCGGTAAGATGCGGTAAGATGCGGTAGAATGCGGTAGGAATCGGTAAGTTTAGGTAGAATGCGGTAAGAATCGGTAAGGGCAAGAAAAATTGTGTGTATTTTTGCAGCCGATTTGGGTTGAAAAAATGCGTGAGTTCGGGATATGAGAATTGCAGAAATGTACGGCCTTTCCAAAATCAGGTGCAATAGGACGACCCGCCTACGAAGAGGCGTTTGACATAAGATTACAAAGATACGAAATTTCTAGTGATTACCATCTTTTTTCGAATAAAGTTATCCTGAACTCACGCAATTTTGAAAAATAAGAGTATATTTGTATTGTCGAAAGTGTGGGATAATATTGGGTAATAATTTAGTTATATAGTTAAAAATAAATTATATATGAGAAAGATGAAAGATGTAAGATTGATTACTATTTTTGTAATTCTTCTATTGGCAGGGTGGAGAGTGCCAGCGCAGTCGTACGTCAGGTGGAATGTTTCATCGTTGTATTCTGACTATTCGACAATTCGAGAATGGAGGTCTGGGTTGGCAGTGGGTTATGCAAAAGAGACTTCAGGTGGGAGTTGCTTTTTTTTGTTAGATTCATCCTTATCTGTATTAAAAAAGGCAATACTCCCTAATAATGTTAGAGTCAACGACTTCCGTATTTTGCACGACACGGTGTTCTTTTGTGGTGAGGATTTGAGTTTGTCTCATGGAATAGTGGGTTTTGCCGACATTAACTCCCTTTTCAATATGCCGAACAGTATCAATTATTGTGAGCTGTACAACCCGTCTGTGCCATCGACGTATGTTGCCTCTCCCAAGCGGATGGATGTGTACACCTGTGCGGGTGTAACCTGTATTGCCTTTGTTGGTGAGATGCTGTCGGGTTCCACGGTGGGCTCCGCTCATTTTGACGGAGCGGCGTGGCGTATTTATTATTATAGTAATACAACGGGTGCTATGGCTTATCACGACGTAGCCGCCAGCAGCGACTATGTGGCTGTGGCGATAAAGAAGAATTCCTCGCCGAACTATTATGTCCAGGTGTTCCATACATCGGTAATAGACATGCTTTCTGCCCCGCTGAATATGGGTTATATGTATAGGTTGACGGGCAACACCCCATCGGCAGGAATGCGGCTGGCGGATATTTCGCCAATAGAATTCGCATTGGCATACCATTATATGGGAGCATCTTTGGTTGGGACGGAGGTACAGCTGTTTAGGGTCGACCCTCCGACGAATACGGTTGTGGTGTATACCACATTGAATTATATTCATGGGAGTTCGTATTTTTTTAGTCCTTCTTCGTGGATGATGAAGGAAATGGGCTACGATGCTGCCACGCAGCACCTGCTGCTGCTACATGATGTGTCCAATACAACGGTTACTAGTGTTGAAAGTTCTGTGTTTAGATACGATATGACTAATTACGGACAGGTGGAAGTGTCGTATACTGCGGGTGTGACGTTGGACGGGATAGATGCCAGTGCCAGCGGAGGATATTATACGATAGGGACGGAGAGTGGAGGCCTGGCGATTGCAAGAGAGGTCTATGCCGCCACAGGGGCATGCCGACAGATGTATCGCCCATCCATCGCGTGTAGTCTGGATGCGGCCGTGACAACAGAATGGCCCGAAGACATTACTACTCTGACTAATGTAAACCTTATTCTGCCTTCGATATTAAGATACGAAACGATAGATATTGACTGTGAGGAATAGCGAATAGGAATAATAAAAAGGAAGGAATGGCTATGAGAAAGATTATAGTATTACTGGTTTTCACCGCTATGGTGGGGAGGTATGCCGCCGCACAGGTATATGGCGACACGATAGACATCCTGCCCCGACGGCCGAACTACTACTACAACGACTGGTGGGCCGACCGATGGTTGGACACCACCAGCGGCGTGTTTGGTTTTGCGAGCGGTCCAGGATGCAACCTTATGCGGTACAACTATACTGAGGAGCCGCTGACGGTGGTGGGTATTGCTGCCATGGTAGAAATGGTGGAGTTACCGACAGGTGTAGTAGTGGACACTATGTCTGTGCCGGAGAGCATACTGTTGTGCGATGCCACGCCCGACTCGTTTGTGACGGTGGCGTCGGTGCCGTTCCACCCAACCGACTCGCACCAAATGGTTCATGTCTTTATCTACTATGGGGATGGGTGCTGTAGATATTCTGTACCAAGATTATTTGATGCCATGCCTTTGTATACCTACTATTTCGACAAACCTGTCACGGTGTACGATTCGTTCTACGTGGGCTGCACAGGAAATTGGCGAAACGTTAACGGCTCGCAATCGCCATTTCAGTTTTTCGTAACAGGTTTTACCAGCCATTGGACGTATGATTGCGTGACGCCCCCCTGCTTGCATATTCCCCTACAGAAGTATAGGAGTGATGATGGCGGGACAGTGTCTTATAGTATACGTGATGCGTATACAATAATGTTACCTATAATTCAGACGAAACCGCCCTGCCCTGACGTGCAGAATCTGAGCGTGGTGGGCGTGGACAGGGAAGGTGCCCGGCTGGCATGGAGGGACGACACGCTGTCCGTCGGCTGGGAGGTGGCATGGGGACGGGCGGGGACGCCGCCCGACTCGTGCGACATGATGTCGTGCGGGGCTCCAAGTGTATTGATTGATAGTATTGCAGACAGTGTGCAATATGTGGCATACGTCCGTGCGGTGTGTGAGCACGACAGCACAGTGTACTACGGCGAGTGGTCGGAGGGTGTGGAGTTTTACCGGACGACACGGTGGCGCGTGGAGGCTCTTGCCAATATCGACGAGCGTGGGAGCGTGTATGGTGGCGGGGAATATGATGATGGTGCCGAGGTGACGTTGAACGCCCATGCGTGGAGGCTGTACCGTTTCCTTCAATGGAACGATGGAGATACGATGAATCCTCGCCGTTTTGTGGTGACGCAAGATACGGTCTTCACAGCCATGTTTGTGAGTCAGGAGGGAATTGAGGGGGTTGACAGTCTTGACGGTATGGTGTGGCTGTTGCCCAATCCTGCGCGGAGGCGGGTGACGGTGCTGTCGAGCTACAGGCCGGTCAGTGTGGTGGTGTACGACCTACAGGGTCATGCGGTGCTAGAGTCGGGTGAGGATTCACACCAGAGTCTCTCGATAGGGGATAGATGGGCGACGACCATAGATGTGAGTACACTGGCGACGGGGGTATATGTGGTTGCGATACCCACGCCTGTTGGCATCGCCACCAAGAGGCTGGTGGTGGAGTGAGGTTTGAGACCTTAAAAAATGTCAATTTTTATTGCTAAAACCAGCTGAGAAATCGGCTGTTGGGGTGTTTTTAACAACGGGGTGGCAAAAATGTTTTTGCCAAAAAAGTTGTTATGTAAAAAAAAAGTCGTATCTTTACAGCCAGAAAAAAATGAAAAGTAAACGTTGGATATTAAAAGAAGGATATGACAAAGAGCTAGTTAGGAAACTTTCGGAGGAAATAGGAGTTGACGAAATTATTGCTACGTTGCTGGTTGAACGTGGCATTACTACCTTTGAGGAGGCACGTTGTTTCTTCCGACCCAGTCTGGACCAGCTGCACGATCCTTTCACTATGAAGGACATGGATCGCGCCATTGCCCGCATCAACGAGGCGGTGCGTCGGCGCGAACGTATCCTCATTTATGGTGACTATGACGTCGACGGCACCTCGGCCGTGGCGTTAGTGTATTCTTATTTGCAGACTTTCCATCGCAATCTGGACTTCTACATCCCCGACCGCGACAGCGAGGGCTACGGCATCTCGACCAAGGGCATAGACTATGCCAAGGAGACGGGCGTAAAGCTGATTATTGCCCTCGACTGCGGCATCAAGGCGATGGAGCAGGTGGCGTATGCCAAGAGTCTGGGTATCGACTTCATCATCGGCGACCACCATCTGCCCGACGGTGACAACATCCCCGAGGCGGTGGCGGTGCTCGACCCCAAACGGGTCGACTGCCCCTATCCCTACAAGGAGCTGTCGGGCTGCGGCATCGGCTTCAAGATTGTGGAGGCGCATCAGGAGCAACGGCTGGGTGTGCGGCTGTGCGATGCTGCCGACCAGCTGGACGAGGTGCGTCGCGAGAAGCGCGAACGGCTGAAGCTGACGCTGCTGAAGTATCTCGACTTGGTGGCGGTGAGCATCGCGTCGGACATCGTGCCCATCATGGGCGAGAACCGTGTGCTGGCAGCCTACGGGCTGAAGGTCATCAACACCCACCCGCGCCCCGGCATCGAGGCGATACTGACCTACGGCCATATTGAGCGGCGCACCGAAGAGGAGATGCGCAACAACCCCGAGGATAAGTCGTACTTCCGCAAGGAGCTGAATGTGTCGGACTTGGTGTTCTTGGTGGGGCCGCGAATCAATGCGGCGGGACGCATCCGCAGTGCGTTCGACTCGGTGCGTCTACTGCTGAGCGACAATCCCGCGCAGGCGGGTATGTTGGCGGAGGAGATCAACCGATACAACACCGAGCGCAAAGACCTCGACAGTGCCGCCACCGAGGAGGCGAAGCGGCGCATAGAGAGCAGCCCGGAGCTGAAAGGCAAGAAGAGCATCGTGCTCTTCGACCCCGACTGGCACAAGGGCGTGGTGGGCATCGTGGCGTCGCGGCTGGTGGAGGCGTACTACAAGCCGACCATCATCTTCACACAGTCGGCGGACAATCTCATCACTGGCTCGGCACGCAGCATCAAGGAGTTTGACGTGCATACCGCCCTCGAGCAGTGTGCCGACCTGCTGGAGCATTTTGGCGGTCACAAGTGCGCTGCGGGTGTGAGTGTGAAGCCTGAGAACTTCGAGAAGTTCAAGGTGCGTTTCGAGCAGGTAGTGGAGCAGACCCTGTCGACGGAGAGCATGATGCCCGAGATAGAAATTGACGCGGAACTGGATTTTGGCAAGCATATCACCCCCAAGTTCCTACGCATACTGAAGCAGTTCAGTCCCTTCGGCCCGGAGAACAATGTGCCGGTGTTTGTGTCGCACGACCTGGTGGATACGGGCTACCCCCGCATCGTGGGTACCAACCACCTGAAGTTCAGTGCCACCTCTATCACCTCACGGTCGGGATTCTATCCCGCTATCGGCTTCCAACTGGGTTCGCACTATCCGAGAGTGAAGAGGGGCGACCCCTTTACGATCTGCTACACGTTGGAAGAAAACTATTGGAACGGTCGCACTGAGATACAGCTCAATGTGAAGGATATGCAGTTCGATGATGATTTTTAGGAATGCATGAATGCTTGATTGTGTATATGCTTGAGTGGCTGACGCGGTCAAAATACTCAATCAAGCAATCAATAACTACTCAGACAATTAAACAATCAAGCAATTAATAATGGCTGACGACAAGAAGATTATTTTCTCGATGGTAGGCGTGGGGAAGCTCATACCCCCTAGCCGCCAGATATTGAAAGACATTTATTTGAGCTTCTTCTATGGGGCTAAGATAGGCATTATCGGTTTGAATGGCTCGGGCAAATCGAGCCTGCTGAAGATTATCGCCGGGGTGGACAAGGACTACCAAGGCGAAGTGGTCTTCGCACCCGGCTACAGCGTAGGCTATCTGGAACAGGAGCCCAAACTGGACGACAGCAAGACGGTGAAAGAGGTGGTGCAGGAGGCGGTGCAGCCTATCGTGGATGCGCTGAAGGAGTATGACGAGGTGAACAATGCCTTTGGCGAACCTGACGCAGACTTCGACAAACTGTGTGAGCGGCAAGGCGAGCTGACGGAGCTGTTGGACCAATACGACGCATGGAATCTCGACAGCCGTCTGGAACGTGCCATGGATGCGCTGCGCTGTCCCGACGAGGACGAGCCAGTGAAGAACCTCAGCGGTGGCGAACGTCGTCGTGTGGCATTGTGCCGCCTGTTGTTGCAGGAGCCAGACATCCTGTTGCTTGACGAGCCTACCAACCACCTCGATGCCGAGAGTATCGACTGGCTGGAGCAGCATCTGCGGCAGTATAAAGGCACGGTCATTGCTGTGACGCACGACCGCTATTTCCTTGATAATGTGGCGGGATGGATATTGGAGCTTGACCGTGGCGACGGTATCCCCTGGCAGGGCAACTATAGCAGCTGGCTTGACCAGAAGACCCAGCGGCTGGCGATGGAGGAGAAGCAGGAGAGCAAACGTCGCAAGACCCTCCAGCGCGAGTTGGAGTGGGTGCGTATGGCGCCCAAGGCGCGTCACGCCAAGGGCAAGGCCCGTCTGGCAGCCTACGACCGCATGATGAACGAGGATGTGAAGGAGAAGGAACAGAACCTAGAGATATTCATTCCCAACGGTCCGCGACTGGGCAACAAGGTGCTGGAGGTGGATGGCGTGAGTAAGGCCTACGGCGACAAGTTGCTATACGAGAATCTCACCTTCAGTCTGCCGCCTGCGGGCATCGTGGGCATCATCGGTCCCAACGGCTGCGGTAAGACTACCCTGTTCCGCCTGATTATGGGATTGGAGAAGCCCGATACGGGTACTTTCACCGTGGGCGAGACGGTGAAAATAGGCTATGTGGACCAGCAACATGTGCAGATTGACCCCGAAAAGAGCGTCTACGACGTGGTGTCGGAGGGCAACGAGCTTATACCCATGGGTGGAAGGCTGGTGAATGCCCGTGCCTATCTGTCGCGCTTCAACTTCACTGGCACCGACCAGAGCAAGAAGGCGGGTGTGCTGAGCGGTGGTGAGCGCAACCGTCTGCATCTGGCGTTGACGTTGAAGAGCGAGGCGAACGTGCTGCTCCTCGACGAGCCCACCAACGACATCGACGTGAACACCATGCGGGCATTGGAGGAAGGCTTGGAGAACTTCGCGGGCTGTGCCGTGGTCATCAGCCACGACCGCTGGTTCCTCGACCGTATCTGCACACACATCCTTGCCTTTGAGGGCGACTCGCAAGTCTATTTCTTTGAGGGCAGCTACAGCGAGTACGAGGAGAACCGCAAGAAACGCCTCGGTGACGACACCCCGCACCGTCTGCGCTACAAGAAACTGATGAAATAATACTTGATTGCTTGATTGTCTGAATGTGTAAATGTGTGAGTAGCTGGCGCGTCAAAACACTCAAACAATCAAGCATTCAGACAATCAAACAATCCTCTCAAGCCCATGAAAAAGATAATACTGATACTCTTAATTTTCAATTTTCAATTCTCAATTCTCAATTCTCTTTGGGCGCAGGAGATAGGGGTGGAGTATGACGAGAACGGTCGTGTGGTCAGCTCCTCTCATGGGGTGATGGATGTCAACGACCGTTTGGCGGTGCTTATTACCTACACCTACGACAGCGTGGGCGTAGTGGAAACCCGCACCTTGCAGAGCTACGACAAGCAGGAACATCCCGTGCGCAAAGAGGTCTACACAGCCGATGAGTACCTGCTATACACCGAAGATAACCGTTACGACCGCCACGGCAACCGCATCCGCTGCACCCAGACCACCTACGACGAGGACAGCAAGCCCACACAGACGGTGTACAAGTACCGCTACATCCGTCAGTCCGACGGCGCATGGCAGCTGGTCAGCATCCGCCTGAACGGGAAGGAGGTTCTACTTGAAGAGTAAAGTATGGTCGGTGGTTTTGCTTGTAGCGGTATTGACGGTGGTATGTATTCTGTTCTATTTGATGCTGAAACCCGAGAAAGGCAAAGAGAAAGAGTTTGACAGGCTATTCAGAAACGTCTCTTTCGAAGGCGAAGTGCTGTCAGCGTCAGTATACAACAATTCCACCCTGCTATGCATCAAGGTTGACACCGCCAGTGTCGACTCGTTCTACTATTTCAGCCGTGGTGATTGGGCTCTCTGCATCCGTGATGGCGTGGCAGTCATGCCTATCGGGATGATTGACAAGTACGATTCGGTCGACCTGTTCAAAGCCACAGCCCACCGAGTCGTAGTAAACAAAGACCACAACGGCAATACCCTATTCATCAAAGGCAACGACACCCTGACCCAAGCCCTCGACCTCTGGCCTGCGAAACTAGAGGAAGTGCATCTCCTGATGGCATGGGAGAATGCACAAGGTTCTATCTGTAGTGAGTAATTTAGCCTCAGATTTCGGGGTCAGAGTGTTTTTTAGCAGAAAAAATTTCGGGGTCAGAGTGTTTTTTAACAGAAAAAATTTCGGGGGAAACGAAAATAGTTGTATCTTTGCATTTGAATTAGAATAGAAAAAAATGGGGGATATTGTTTTTAAACGTAAGCTATACAGTAGGTTATTAGAATGGAAGAACCAACGCAATGGGCGTACTGCCATCTTGGTGGAAGGTGCACGCCGCGTTGGGAAGTCTACTTTAGTGGAACATTTTGCAAAAAATGAGTATGAGTCATACATACTTATTGATTTCAATAGGGCATCGCAGGAGATACGCGAGTTGTTTGATGATTTATCCAATCTAGAGGATATTTTCTTGCGTTTGCAACAGCATTATCAGACTATTTTGAAACCCCGTAAGTCGCTTATCATATTTGATGAAGTACAGAAATGTCCGATGGCAAGGCAGGCCATCAAATATCTCGTCGCTGACGGCAGATACGACTACATAGAGACAGGCTCACTCATCAGTATAAAAAAGAACACAAAAGATATCACGATTCCGAGTGAAGAGGAACGGGTGGACATGTATCCCATGGATTATGAAGAGTTTCGGTGGGCTCTTGGCGATGATGCCACAGTTAATCTGCTTCGCCAGTTCTATGGAAGCAAGAAATCGTTAGGTGCATCACATAGGAAGGCATTGCGCGACCTACGGTTGTATATGCTTGTCGGAGGTATGCCTCAGGCCATATTGTCTTATCTTGAAACCAACAATCTGAGTCTTGTTGACCAAGTGAAACGCGATATTCTGCGGCTGTACTTCGACGACTTTCAGAAAATAGACCCTACGGGTAACGTGGAACGGTTGTTTCTGAATATACCTGCGCAACTCAGCAGCAACAACACCCGGTATCAGCCATATCCGATTATTGGCGACAAATCAGAGGAGAGAATGGCGGAATTGCTCCAAGCCTTGACAGAAAGCAAGACCACACTCTTCTGTCATCATTGTACCGACCCCATGGTAGGGCTGTCCCTTTATAAAGACCTGTCGCGATACAAGATTTTCCTTGCCGACACAGGTCTATTTGTCACATTATGCTTTTGGGATAAAGAATATACAGAGAATATTATATACAACAAGTTGTTGAGCGACAAGTTGGAGGCGAATCTGGGCTATGTATACGAGAACTTGGTGGCGCAAATGCTTGCATCAGGCGGCAACAAGCTCTTCTACTATACCTTCCCCAAAGACGAGAAACACAACTACGAGATTGATTTCCTCTTATCGCGAGGCAACAAGATAGTGCCCATTGAGGTGAAGTCATCAGGTTACCGCACTCACAAATCGTTGGACGCGTTTTGCGAGAAATATTCCTCGCGAATTGGCGACCGCATACTGCTTTACACCAAAGACTTTCAGCAGGACGGTCAGACACAGTGTATTCCATTCTATATGACAGCCCTTTTGTGATAATCATGCGCACAATATGTTCGACAAATAGTAGCACACTATGGATACAACACCCACAAAGAGAGAAGAACAGACCAAGTTGGAGATAGCCAAGCGATATTTCGCGGCATATGACACTACGCACATCTTGGGCAACGTGGACTTTAGCGTAGCAATACCAGAGCCGGAGGGGCAGCCGTCGCTGTTTGAGGCGGAGTACCTACTATGGGCTGAGGCGAAGCGTGGTGTGCAGCACCGCATTGAGCATTCGCTTGTGCAACTTATCATCACCATAGGCAAGGCGCGTACCTACCTAGACCACCTACCCCCAGCCTTCCTTGGGGCTTTTGACGAGGAGAAGATAGCCTTCGTACCCTACTACAAGGTGGCGGACATCTTTACCACCAACGACTTTAACTGGAATGTAGCACCATCAGACCACAAGACCAAGGAGTTCGACTACGTACTGCGTAAGGTGTCGGACATATTGGAGGCGGAAACGCTCGTCTATCGTTATGCTGTTGACGACCGAGAACTGCGCCAGTTTATACGCGACAACTTCGTCGTGGGGCGTAGCGACATCAGCAAGGTGCGAATCAATAAGAACAACTTCACCACTATTTACCAGAAGTGGCGCAATGAGGTGATGCCCAGCATCGCAGTCAACTGGGAGGAGGCGAAGAAGCAAGGAGTGATAGCAGCCGACTTCTATTTGGCCGACATACTGAGTGAGCACAACAGCACCCTGCTGCATAGGCTCTACGTGTTGTTACGGTCAGACCACTATGAGTTTGCTCGACGGACGGATGATGCCACGCTGTTTAACTATCAACTTACGGCTGAGTTTCGCGACGATCAGGAGGCTCACCGCCGCTTTTGGAACCGATACGACAGGCCACCCCGTCGCGAGTATTGGGACTATATTGTAGAGCGGCGCGATCTGCTGGTGCCGCAAGATGTGCGCGAACGAAAGGGAAGCTTCTTTACCCCCCAGCGGTGGGTAGAGCTATCACAACGTTACTTGGCTGACGAACTGGGCGAGGACTGGCAGGACCGTTACTATGTGTGGGACTGTTGTGCTGGAACGGGCAATCTGCTGGCGGGGTTGACCAACAAGTACAACATCTACGCATCAACGCTCGATCAGCAGGATGTGGACGTGATGCATGAACGCATACAGCACATGAATGCTGAGAGCCGCGACAGCAACGGTAGCAACTTATTGGAGGGGCATGTATTCCAGTTCGATTTCCTCAACGACCCACTGCTGCACGAGCGCGACCGCAAGGGCCACATCATCAAACGTAGCAAACTGCCAGACAGCCTACAGGACATCCTCACAGACCCCGAAAAGCGTAAGCAGCTGGTGATATATATCAACCCGCCTTATGCGGAAGCAAGCAATGCCCGTACCCCCGCTAGTACAGGCGAAAATAGGGCAGGTGTGGCAGGCAGTGCAATAAGAGATAAATATACCAACGAATTAGGTAGAGCATCCAATGAGATATTCGCACAATTCTTTGCGAGGGTGGTGAAAGAGATTCCTAGTGCAGTCCTTGCAGTATTTTCAAAGTTGAAAATACTGCAAGGACCCAACTTTATAGGCTTCCGTAAGGCATTCCAAGCACAGCTTAGTCGGATTTTTTTAGTACCAGCTGCCACTTTTGACAATGTAAGTGGGAAGTTTCCTGTTGGGTTCCAAATATGGCGTACCTCAAACAAAGAAGAGTTTGAAAAGATAACAGCTGATGTGTATGATGCAAAAGGAGAATCGTTAGGAACAAAACAAGTCGTAGCCTACAAAAATGAAAAATACATAGTTGAGTGGTTACGACAATATTATGATAAAAGGAACAAGCATATTGCATACCTTCGATTCCTTGGTACAGACTTCCAGAATAATAATGGAGTATTCCTTACACTCAAACCTTCTGAGAACGACTTGCGACAAGTAAAGGGTAACTGGTTGACATACTATAATGTAATACCAATGTGTGTTTATTTTTCTGTACGGCACTGCATTGAGGCGACATGGTTGAACGACCGCGACCAGTTCTTATATCCCAACGATGGTTGGAAGGAGGACTATGAGTTTCAGACTAACTGTCTAGTGTACACCCTCTTTCATGGTCAGAACAGAATTAGCTCGGCACACGGTGTGAACCATTGGATTCCGTTCTGCGAGGCAGAAGTGGGGGCTCAGGAGAGATTCGACAGCCATTTTATGCACGACTTCCTGCACCACCCAGTAGTGACGGGAGTCCCCAATGTCCAAAAGAATCAGACCGAGATGTTCGGCGAAGATACAACTTGTGCAGACCTATCGTATACGCCGGTGGAGCACCTTTCGACCGAGGCAAAGGCAGTGCTGGATGCTGGACGGGAGTTGTGGCGCTACTATCACCAGCAGCTGGGTGCCAATGCCAATGCAGGCTACTATGACATACGCTTGCACTTCCAAGGCACTAAGACTACGGCACAAGGCAAGGAACAGATGAACGCCGATAGTGATGATATGGAATACATCGACTTGCTTTCCACTCTGCGTATGACCATGAAGACACTGGTGGCACGAATCGCGCCGAAGGTGTATGAGTACGGCTTTCTGAAGTGAGCAGAGAGGGGAATGGCAGTCTATCTCCGAATGTGTTTGTTGAAGAACCTCTCTGCCCGTAGGGCGACGTTGCGGCGGAGGGGGTGGCGGTAGAGGGCGAGTTCGAGGCTGTGGTAGTTGCCGTCGCGACCGATGAGGGGGATGATGTAGTCTTTGTGGCTGTAGCCGCTGACGTTGAGCAGCAGGGTGTGGGTGTCGAGGGCGACGGTGACGGTGTCGGGCGAGATGGGGCTCACCAGCTTGGCGGGTTTGGTATCGGTGCGCCAGTTGACGGGGTTGATGGTCATGCGGTTGCCGTCGCTGAGCATGGGGATGGCACATGAGTTGTCGCGCACCGAGTTGTAGCAGATGGTGACACCTATGTCGGTGCTGTCTTGTGCAGGTCGGATATTGCGGGTCTGGGCAAGGTCGTCGTCTGTCACCTTCCAACCAATCACGTATGCCGCCACCAAGCGGCTGTAGGTGGCGGAGTCCATCCCTTTCAGCAACTCTATCACGGCGATAGCCCCTTGGCTGAAACCTGCCAGGATGAAAGGACGGCCCTGGTTGTAATGTGCAAGGTAGTGGGCAAAGGAGTTGCGTACATCGCCCATTGCAAGGGGCAGGCGGCTCTGCATCAGAGTGTCGGAGGTGAAGGCCTGCAGGGTGCATTGGCGGTAGTAAGGCGAGTAGAAATTGAAGTTGCCACACAATATTTGCTCTACTCCCACCATCTCGCCAAGGAGGAGGGGGCGAATGCTGTCGTTGTAGGTGTCGGCATAGTGGTAGGCGGTGTCGCTGATGGTATAGTTGCCTGTCTCAGTAGAGATGATGTAGAAGATGTCGACCGGAGCCTTGCGGTCGACGGTGTACCATTGTGTCGTGTCGGCATAATTGGGAGCGGCAGGCACTGCCGTCATGGGGTGGATATTATTGGAACTTTTGCACGAAAGCGTGCTGTAGGAGCAGATGGAACCCAGTATGATTGCGCCTAAGATGAATGATTTCGAATATTTTACAGTCATTGTGTTGGTATAAGAATATTGTGCAAAGATACATATTTTCACTCATTCGAAGAGGTGTATGTGAAGGGAAGATTGATAGGTGGATAAAAAATGATTTCTTTTTGGTGGTGGTATCGGAATTAATTCGTATATTTGCAAAATCGTTGAAATATCCAAACCTTCCCTTACAGATATGAACTTTACACATTTGCACGTGCATTCGCACTATTCGATGCTCGACGGAATGTCGAAGATACCCGACTTGATTAAGAAGGCGAAGAAGAACGGTATGTATGCCATGGCACTGACAGACCATGGCAATATGTACGGTATCAAGGACTTTGTGGATACGGTGGCGAAAGAGAACGGCAAGGTGAAGGCCCAGATCAAGGAAGTTGAAAGTGAAAAGTTGAAAGTTGAAAGTGGTGAGATGGAATTGGCGGAAGAGGAGAGGGAGAGGAAATTAGCGGACCTAAATGCCCAACTTTCAGCCCTTAAATCCCAATTTTTCAAGCCTATAATAGGTACTGAGGCGTATTGTGCCCGTCGCACCCTATACGATAAAGACAAGGATGTGAAAGAGCGGAATCCGGAGACGGGACGTGAGCGTATCGTGGACAGCAGCGGCTACCATCTGATTCTGTTGGCGAAGAATATGAAGGGCTACCACAACCTTTGTAAGTTGGCGTCGATAGCCTACACCGATGGCTTCTACAGCCGTCCTCGTATCGACCACAACGTGTTGGAGCAATACCATGAGGGGTTGATAGTGTGCAGTGCCTGTCTGGGCGGCGAGATTCCGCAGTTGATAATGGCAGGTAGGATGGATGAGGCAGAGCAGGCGGTGCTGTGGTTCAAACGGGTGTTTGGCGATGACTATTACCTGGAGTTGCAGCGGCACAAGACAGACAAACCCAATGCCAACCGCGAAACATACGTGTTGCAGGAGCGGGTGAACCCTGTGCTGGTGGAATTAGCAAGGAAGCACCATATCAAGATAGTGGCGACCAACGACGTACACTTTGTAGAAGAAGAACATGGCGAGGCGCATGACCATCTGGTGTGCCTGGCCACCCAGAAGGACTATTTCGACCCCGACCGCCTGCACTACACTAAGCAGGAATGGCTGAAGACACCGCAGCAGATGGAGGACATCTTCGACGACCTGCCCGAGGCGATAGAGAACACGATGGAGGTGGCGGAGAAAGTGGAGGTGTACAGCATCGACAGTGACCCCATCATGCCGGTGTTTGACATTCCTGCTGACTTTGGCAGCGAGGAGGAATACCGTCAGCGTATTTCGGAGCAGGAATTGTTTGACGAGTTTACCCAAAATGAACGGCACGAAGTGGTGCTGAGTCAGGCGGAGGCGGAGAAGAAGATAGCCAAGCTGGGAGGGTATGATAAGCTGTACCGCATCAAGTTTGAGGCGGACTACCTTGAGAAACTGGTGTGGATAGGTGCGCGAAAACGCTATTTGTCGGACAGGGAGGATTTGTCTGACGAGTCAGACGTGTCGGACATCAAGGCGGCGCTTACAGAAGAGCAGCGTGAGCGTATCGTGTTTGAGTTGCATACTATCAAGACAATGGGCTTTCCAGGCTATTTTCTGATAGTGGCGGACTATATACGTGCGGCTCGCGAGAAACTGGGTGTGAGTGTGGGGCCTGGGCGTGGCAGCGCGGCAGGCAGCGTGGTGGCGTACTGTCTGTGGATTACCGATGTGGACCCACTGAAGTATGACCTGCTGTTCGAGCGTTTTCTGAACCCCGACCGCATTTCGCTGCCCGATATCGACGTAGACTTCGACGATGCAGGTCGTGGAAGGGTGTTGGATTGGATTACTGAGAAATACGGCAAGGAGAAGGTGGCGCACATTATCACGTACGGTACTATGGCAACCAAGTCGGCCATAGCCGATGTGGGCCGGGTGGAGAAGGTGCCGCTGAACGTGGTGAACAAGTTGAAGGAGGTGATACCCGACAGGAATTTCCCCGACAACGTGAAGGACGAGAACGGCAAGCCGCCCAAGGTGAACTTGGTGAACTGCTACAAATATGTGCCCGAACTGAAGCAAATCATGGAGGATGACGGGCAGGAGGAGCTGAAGAACATGCTGACATACGCCGCCGAGCTGGAAGATACCAACCGACAGGTGGGCATCCATGCCTGCGGTGTCATTATCGGGGCTGACGACCTTACCAACTTTGCACCAGTGTGCACGATATATGATAAGGAGTCGAAGCAAGATGTGCTGGTGACGCAGTATGATGGGCATGTGGTGGAGACGGTGGGCCTGATTAAGATGGACTTTTTGGGACTGAAGAACCTGACCATCATCAAGAATGCCATCGACATGATAGAGAAGAACCACGGTGTGAGGGTGGATATAGACCACCTGCCGATGGACGATGAGTTGACGTACAAGCTCTTTTGCGAGGGCAACACGGTGGGCACGTTCCAGTTTGAGTCGGCAGGAATGCAGAAATACCTGCGCGAGCTGGAGCCTCATGCGTTTGAGGACCTGATAGCTATGAATGCATTGTACCGTCCGGGTCCTATGGACTACATACCCGACTTTATCGACCGCAAGCAGGGACGCAAACCCATCGAATATGACATTCCCTGCATGGAACAGTATCTGAAGGACACCTACGGCATTACGGTGTATCAGGAGCAGGTGATGCTGCTGAGCCGCCAGCTGGCGGGCTTCACACGCGGACAGAGCGACACGTTGCGCAAGGCGATGGGCAAGAAGCAGATTGAAAAGATGAACGAGTTGGAGGTGCTCTTCTATGAAGGTGGCGAAAAGAACGGCCATCCGCATGAGAAGTTGCATAAGATATGGGAGGATTGGAAAAAGTTTGCCTCCTACGCCTTCAACAAGTCGCATGCTACCTGCTATTCGTGGGTGGCATACCAGACCGCCTACCTCAAGGCGCACTATCCTGCCGAGTATATGGCCGCGGTGCTGACGAGCGGGCAGAGCGACATCAAGCGTACCACCGAGTTGATGGACGACTGTCGCAAGCATGGGTTGGAGATATTGGCACCGTCGGTGAACGAGTCGGAGATGGATTTTTCGGTCAATAAGAAAGGGCAGATTCGTTTCGGTATGAAGGCCATCAGCGGTATGGGAGAGGCGGCATCGGAGGCCATCATCTCGGAGCGAGAAAAGAACGGTCCCTATACCGATATATTCGACTTTCTGGAGCGAGTGGACCTGCGTAGCGTGAATAGGAAGAATGTGGAAGTGCTGGTAAAGGCGGGAGCCTTCGATGGAGTGGGGGAGATGCACAGGGCACAATACTTTTTTAAAGAGAATGACAACGAGGGCACACCCACTTTTCTTGAGAAACTGATGCGTTGGGCGATACGCAACCGTGAGGATGCCGAAAATGCGCAGACATCGCTTTTTGACATGTGTGAGGAGATTAAATCGGAGAACCTGCCCCCAGTGCCGCAGTGCGAGCCGTGGTCGGTTATAGAGCAGTGTCGTGAGGAGTTCTCGGTCATTGGGTTCTATCTTAGCGGACATCCACTTGACGAAGATAAATATGTGTTGGACAACTTTGTCAACACAAATTGTATAGAGTTGGCCGATTTGGCTCCACTAGTGGATAAGATAGTGTCATTTGGGGGTGTCGTCACTGAAGCCAAGACGGGTATCTCGGCAAAGAATGGCGACCCATACGGTATCATGGTGGTGGAGGACTACACGGGAGCCTATACCCTCAGGATGTACAAGGGTGAGTTCCTGAAGTATGAGAAGTTCTTCAAGAAGGACCTGCACTTATATGTCAAGGCCGAGATTCGGCAGTACTCGGGCTACACCAAGGATGGAGAGCCATACAAGTCGAAGCCGACGATGAAGGTATACGATATCATGGTGCTGGGCGACGTGCTTGATAAAAACACGCAGAAGGTTCATTTCACCATCGACTTGTCGTATATTACCCACGAATTCTGTGTCGAACTAGACAAGTTGGTGAAGAAAAACAAGGGGAATGTGCCGTTGGAGGCATTGGTGATAGACAGCGAGCATCAGTTGAGGCTGACAATGAAGAGTAACACGCTAAAGGTGAATGCACGCAAATTTATGCCGATACTGTCGCAGATACCCGGTGTGCAAGATGTCAAACCGATAAAGAGGAGTGGGTCATGAAGTTGACGACGCCTGTAGACATGTCGCCCTCGCCATTGAGCATCGGTTACGACACGCCGATGCTGCTGTTGGGCTCCTGTTTCACCGATGAGATAGGCAAGAAGCTGCAGGCGGCAGGCTTCGACCTGCTGTGCAATCCGTTTGGGACGCTATATAATCCGTTGTCGATAGCAGCCTGTCTGCAACGGGCTGTCGACAACCGGCCCATGCAGGCTGACGAGTTGGTGTGGCATGACGGGCTATGGCATTCGTGGCTGCATCATAGCCGTTTTTCGCACGCTGATAGGAACCAGTGTCTGTCGTGCTGCAACGAAGCTATCCACCAGACACATGCTTTCATAGAGCGAAAGCCATTGCTGATGGTCACATTTGGCACGGCATGGGTATTTGAACGAGGCGGCAGTGTGGTGGCGAACTGCCACAAGGTGCCGCAGCGGGAATTTGACCGTCGGCGGCTGACGGTGCAGGAGATTGTGGAGACGTGGCAGACCCTGTCGGCAAGGCTTGCCTGCCCGACCCTTTTCACGGTCAGTCCCATCCGCCATCTGGCAGACGGGGCCCATGGCAACCAGCTCAGTAAGGCGACGCTTATGCTGGCAGTCGACAGCATGGTGAATGCCAACCCACAGACATACTATTTCGACAGTTACGAATTGCTGATGGACGAGTTGCGCGACTATCGTTTCTATGCTCGCGACATGTGTCATCCCTCTGAGGTGGCAGTGGATATCGTGTGGGAACGTTTTCAAGAGGCATACATGTCTACTGAGACACGCGACAGTGTGCACCGACAGGAGAAGACCTACAGCCAGTCGCAACACCGGCCGATAATTGAAAAATAGACTACAAACCTTCATATAAACATACAACATGCAGAAAAAGAATATAGCCTTAGTGATGGGCGGTTTCTCGGGAGAACACGATATCTCCATTAATAGTGGCTGTCAGGTATATGAAAACCTAGACCACGACAAATATAATGTCTACAAGATAGTCATCGACCGTCAAGGATGGTACTGGCTTGCCGACGACGGCACCCACCGTGCTGTCGACCGTGGCAACTTCACTGTCGAAGGAGTGGAACGCTTTGACCTCGCCTTCATCATCGTGCATGGCAACCCTGGCGAGAATGGCGTTTTGCAAGGCTATTTCGACATGCTGGGCATACCCTACACCACCTGCGGATTCTACACATCGTCGCTCACTTTCAACAAGGGCTACTGCAACCCTGTAGTGCGCAATTTTGGTCTGGTCAGCGTGGCCAAGTCAAAGATGCTCTATGCCGACCAGCCCATCGACCCACAGGCCTTGCTGCAAGAGTTGTCGTTGCCACTCTTTGTCAAGCCTGCTGCAGGTGGTAGCAGTGTCGCTACCACCAAGGTGAAACGAGCCGAAGGCCTGATGCCTGCCATTCAGGAGGCACTGACGGAGGATAAGGCGGTGCTGGTTGAAGAATTTATACAAGGCCGTGAGTTCGACTGCGGTGTGCTTTGCACGAAGGAGAAGAAATATGTCTTCCCCATTACTGAGATTATCCCTACTGGTGGGCATGAGTTCTTTGACTATGCTGCCAAATACGACGGATTCAGCAACGAGGTCACGCCTGCTGAAGTGGACAAGGCGATTAGCGACCATATCCAGCAGGTTTCGTCGCAGCTATACGACCTACTTGACTGCCGTGGTATTGTGCGGTTTGACTACATCTACGACACGGCAAAGAAAGAATTGTTCTTCCTTGAGGTCAACACCATCCCCGGACAGAGTGCCGAAAGCATCGTCCCCAAGCAGGCCCGAGCCATGGGCATCAGTACCCGCGAACTCTACGAGATGGTCATCCAGTCGAGTTTGATTTAAACAACCGTTACCATTCCCCAATGTCTAGTCTTCACACTCATAGGTATTGCGCACTGGCATGGCTGGCAGTCTTCATGTTGCTTGTCCTGCAAGGGTATGGGCAACGGCCCTGCCGTGACACCATAGTGTATGTGTACGATACTATTTGCGAGGATGAGACATTCGATTTTAATGGGCGGGAACTCTCTTATTCTGGCTTGTTTTTCGACACCCTGCAACGTGTCGGCACCGAATGTGACAGTGTCATCGTACTGCGCCTCACAGTGCTGCTGTACCCTAGTGCGAATATCTATCCATACCGTCGTTGCGAGGGCAATATAGGCTACGACCTTTATAGTTCAGGTGTAGGCAATGCTTTTCGGTGGTCGTCGTCGCCGGCCGACACCTTGCTAATAGGTCAAGAGGGTAACCCATGGGTGCATGTCAATCCGCAGCAGCCCGTCACCTATTATCTATATATAGGCTATGGTCCTACGTTCCGATGTGCCGACTCGGGCAGCCGAGAAATATACCCTATTGTGCCAGTGGTGGGTGCCATGCGGTCGTGGCCCGACGAACTGACGCTCGACCGCATGGACTTCACCGTCGAGGACTTCAGCACTGGCACTCGAGAGTACCATTGGGGCGGCTGGGGTGGTCGTCACTGGTATGTCAATGGTGTGCATCAGGATAAGAATAATGAGAGTGTCACCTTTTCCGCCGAGCCTTGGTGGCCCGATACCGTGGTGGTGATGATGGAGGCCTTCACCCCCACATGTATTGACACCGTTATCAGGAAAATACCCTTCAAGAAGATAGCCCTCTATTTCCCCAATGCCTTTACGCCAGACAGGGAGGAGAACAACCTCTTTTCGCCAATGCTTTTGGGGGTCATCGACTTCGAGATGTGGATTTTTGACCGTCGCGGTACACTGCTGTTTCATACACAGTCTTCCGACACACCGTGGGACGGAACCTTCCAAGGTGCCCCATGTCCATCAGGCAGCTATGTCTATCGTTGCCGTTACCGTGACATCTACACTCCAGAAGGCTACCAGTCGCTTGTTGGAACGGTGTCGTTGCTACGATGATACTGTAGAGGATTAGTATACTATCAGCCGATAGGTGGTGTCGGAGTTCGACAGGCGTAATGAATATACGCCAGCTGACAGGGTCGACAATGGTATTTGCGCGGCACATTGTGAATTGGCAAAGAAAGCATGGCGCATTATCTGGCGTCCCAGAGCATCGTAAATATGACACTGCACCCATCCTGAATCGCCACCACTGATGGAGATATTGACAAGGCGGTGTGCCGGATTGGGATAGAGGCGTACTACGTAGTTGGTGTCGGCTGGTAGGGGTAATATTTTTTCTATCTGACTGACGAAGATGTCGGGGCGGCGTGATAGGAATTCGTCGACGCGGTCAGTGGCACGCTCCCACTGAGTGGTGCCACCAGGAAAATGGAACCGCTGCGACTGCCATTCGATTTCGGATGCCACCTCCGCCTTGGCACGTTGCAACAAGGGTGCGGTGTTGGCATAGTCGAAATTGGTGCTGGCAAGTTGGTACAGTCTATTGCCGAATCGCTCCACAAACGGTAGCGACTGAAGACATCGGCGCATACAGAGAGTTGCCTCTTTGCAGCTGGGCCACTGCTCTTCGCCCTGATAGGTGAGTATCTGGTCCACTGGGTGCTCGAGATGGGTGAAGCTACCGTCCCCGTCATAGAATATCCACCGCCATAGGGAATTGTCGTGTTGATAGCAGCGCATGTTGTTGGCAGGCCAGTCCTCGTTGGCGATAAACGCCTCGAAAAGGTGATAGTCGATAAAGTCATCGATGTCGATGAGCGAACAGAGATACTGATATTGCAGGGTGTCAGAGAGGTCGGCTGTCTCAAGCCATTGCATGAGTTTCCGAAAACGAGAGTTGTTGCCATTCTCCACCAGTCCTAGCCATGAGCCGATGATGTTCACGTCGTCGGCATCCACATCGTCGAGCTGCTCGATAAGACGCTCGTCGGGTGCCTCCTGAAGATAGTATATTCCCCAGTACTCGCCGTTGATATAGAGAGTTACTGGTCGTGATGCCAACGATACGAAACGTAGCGGACGGGCAATCTGCGATGCCAGCCAGTCTTGTATGCCAGCATCGGTCCATGCGGCAGAGAAGGGCTTTAGCACCAGACGCTTGAACGAAGTGTAGGACAACTCTTCGAAAAGCGGACAATCTATCTTTTTATTACCATACTCCTTACGGGCGTAGAGTTTGAGCGGTTTCTGCATGTGGCGGCGCGTCTTGCCACCGTGGACGCGGAGACCCAATTCTTGGGCAAAGCCTGTATTGTCTAACTTGTAGAACTCCATGCTGGCAAGACGTTCCCACTCGCGACCGTGCTGGTTGAAATTGCCTGTATTGAAATCGTCTTCGGGGTCGAAGCCGTTAGGGCTGAAGATACCGCTGTCAGAGTCGAAGAGCTGCGTATAGTCTAGGGCTATCGAGACGGCAGGCAGCTGGGGCTGATGTTCCATGAGGTCGGCGATGAGATAGGTATGAGTGGCGACAGGACCGACCTGCACCCCCTGACTATCGAATGCTGCGGCACGCAACACGATGACGTGGCGCACGGAGGTGGGCGGGTTCCAATCGGCTTCGGGAGCATCGGGCATGAGGTATATATCGCGTGACGAATAGAGTGAAGGTGACAGCGTCAGGGGCTGCCCATAGCAGGGCGAGAGGGTAGTAGGGAGAGCACCGTCGGTGGTGTAGTGGATAGACAGACCCTCCTCGGCTGACAACGTCAGAGGGAAGGTGTGCTGATAAAAGCCGCCTGGAGCAGAGAACGTCACCTGGCCATTGGCATAAGGGATGGTTAGGGCTGCAAGAAGTAGCAGGACGGGTAGTGTGCGTTTGAACATCATGACGGTATGGTTACTTTTTAAATCTCAATATATTGTCTACATCAGAACTAATGTGCATACGACGTATGCCCCAGTAGGCGATAACGGCAAAGAAGAGAGTGCGTAGCAGGGCCTGTAACAGCACGATTGGCAGTCCTGGCCCCATCGTGTGGAAAAGAGGCGACAGAAGCCATTGCCAGAGGATGTTGAGTCCGAACAGCGACAGTGTAAACAACAGTACCCACAGCTGTTTGTGGCTGAAGAGCGAGATGTGTAACCTGCGCCACAGCAAGGTGAGTAATGGAGTGAAGTAGATGATGTATGCCAGAAGTGTAGCACATGCCGAACCCGTAACCCCCAACGACGGGATTAGTAGCAGGTTGAAACCGATAGCCGCAGCAGTGAGCAAGGAGATAAAGAGCAGCGAATAGGTGAAGTGTTTGGAGAAGTTGAGGATATTAGTGGCAATGCTGAGGGTGGAATTGAGAATATTGGCGATGCCCAAAAAGAGCACCACCCAAAGGCCGGAAACATATTGGTCTCCGTTAGGGATAACGGCGAAGAGGGGCTCGAGGTTAATCCAGATAAAGAAGAGCAACATACACGCCACTAGCAGCTGGTGGAGCGATACCTGCTGCCCCAGACGGTTCACCTCATCGGTGTTGCCCTCGGACACCGCCTGCGAGATGATGGGACTGGAGATGGCTCCTAGCGAGCGGTAGGGAATCTCCACCACGTTGGCTATATAACATGCAATGGTGTAGATGCCTGCTAGTTTCAGTCCCTCTTTGGCAAGAAAGAGCGAGTTGAAGAGCTTGATGTTGCCCGCCAGCACGGTGGCGGTCATGAAAAGTGTATATACCCCCACTTCGCGTAGTAGAGTCTTATCGACAAACTGCCAATCGGGCCGAAAGGAGATTCTGCCCAACGACAACAGATAAATGAAGTTGATAAAGGTGGCAACTGCCCAGCTGGAGCAGAAGAGGATGACAAAGAGGTCGAGCGAGATAATGCCATGGCCATAGAGAAGATAGGTGGCAAGATTGAGCAGGCGGACGACCACCTCGCGCACAAACTTGGGCAACGCAATGTGGAGCAGCACGCTGGCATTGGTTTCGAACACCGTCATGTAGAGCATCAAGAAGGTGAGGGGCAGTAGCAGATAGACATAGTCGACCAATAGTGGGGCATCCTTTGAATAGTAGGCAACAATGTCTGCCTTAAAGAGGAAGAAGAGGATGGCGATGATGGTGAAGCCCACGAAAGGAAGGATGAGTGTCCATCCGAAAAAACCGTGGTCGCGGTGCTCTGGGTCTTTAAAACGGGGATAGAAGCGGAGGATGGAGGCGTTGGTACCCAACTGGGCAAGGCCTGCAAAAAGCATGGCGGCATCCACCATCACCCGTGTCAGCCCTATCTCCTCTTGGGTAAGCAGGTCGGTGACCACAAAAAAAGTGGAGACAGCCCCGATGAGAACTCCCAGATAGTTGGCCAAAGCTCCTTTAATACTCTGTTTTGCAATTACACCCATGCCTTTGTTAGAAAACGATTACAGTTGCAAAAGTACACAAAAAAAATGGATATTTCACCCCTATATGGCAATAATTCAAAAAAAGTTCGTATCTTTGCCGTTCCATTAATTGGGGCAAAAGACCTTGTCTTTTGCTTTAGTATGCTTGCACATAGACAGATAACAATAAATTAATACAATATAAACAATGAAGATTTACCAGACTAACGACATCCGCAACATCGCCCTTGTGGGCGGTGCCAAATCGGGTAAGACCACCATGGCGGAGGCCATGGCGTTCTGCGGCGGCCTCATCAACCGTCGTGGCAGCGTGGACAACAAGAACACCATCAGCGACTATCGCGACATCGAGCTTGACCGCAAATATTCGGTCGAAACCACCCTCATGTACACCGAATTTGGTGGCAAGAAGGTGAACATCCTCGATGTTCCCGGCTTCGCCGACTATCAAGGCGAGCTGGCCGCAGCCCTCAATGTGGTGGAGGCTGCCGTGGTCGTGGTCAATGCCCAGAGCGGTGTCGAGGTCGGCACCGAGATTGCCAACCGTTATGCCGCCAAGCTAGGCACCCCCATGATCTACGTCATCAACCATCTCGATGCCGAGAAGGCAAACTTCGACGAGAGCGTCAACCAGTTGAAGGACTTCTTCGGAGCTAAGTGCACCGTGCTGCAGTTCCCCACCAACGCAGGTCTGGGCTTCAACCAAGTAGTGGACATCGTGACCAACAAGATGTACACTTTCAAGGACGGCAAGGTTGCCGAGGAAGACATCCCCGCTGCCCACGCCGACCGTGCCGCCGAAATGCGTGAAGCCCTCGTTGAAGAGGCTGCCGCTGCCGACGACGAACTGATGGAGAAATACTTCGAGAACGGCGACCTCACCGCCGAGGAGCTGACTAAGGCTCTGAAGCTGGCTATTGACAAGCGCGACCTCTTCCCCATCCTCTGCTCCTCAGCCAAGGAGAATATGGGTGTCGCCCGCCTGCTTGAGTTCATTGGTCAGAACGTGCCCGCACCCAACGAGGTAGCAGAGCCCAAGAAGACTAAGGCCGGTAAGGAGCTGAAGTGCGACAGTGCCAACCCCACCGTTGCTTTCGCCTTCAAGAGTGCCAAGGACAAGAACCTCGGCGAAATCACCTACCTCCGCATCTACGATGGCGAGTTGGCCGAGGCTCAGGATGTGGTGAACGCATGCAACCAGAGCAAGGAGCGCGTCAGCCAGGTGCTGGTGTGCAGCGGCAAGGATCGTCAGCGCGTCGAGAAAGCTTGCGCCGGCGACATCATCTGCACCATCAAGCTGAAGGATGTGAAGATTAACCACACCCTCACCACCGTTAAGAACACCGACGATGTCGTCGAAGAAATTGCCTTCCCGACACCTATTTATCAAGTGGCCGTCAAGGCAGCCAACAGCAACGATGACGAAAAGGTCGGTGCTGCTCTCAAGGACCTTGCCACTTACGATCGCAGCCTCTCGCTGGAGAACAGCCGCGAACTGCGTCAGGTCATCCTCGGATGCCAAGGCGAGCTGCACCTCAACACCATCAAGTGGTACTTCGAGAACCAGTACAAGCTGGGTGTCAACTTCACCGCTCCCAACATCCCCTACCGCGAGACTATCACCAAGAGCGCCGAGGCTATGTACCGCCACAAGAAGCAGTCCGGTGGTTCCGGTCAGTTCGGCGAGGTGCACATGCTCATCGAGCCTTACTACGACGGCATGCCCAACCAGACCAAATACCCCATCCGCGATACTCAGGAGTATCCTCTGGAGTGGGGTGGCAAGCTGGTCTTCAACAACTGCATCGTGGGTGGTAGCATCGACGCACGCTTCATGCCCGCCATCCTCAAAGGTATTATGGAGAAGATGGAGCAGGGTCCTCTCACCGGTTCCTATGCCCGCGATATCGTGGTCAATATCTACGATGGTAAGATGCACCCCGTGGACTCGAACGAAACCGCCTTCAAGATTGCTGGCCGTACCGCCTTCCGCGAGGCCTTCAAGCTGGCCAACCCCAAGATTAAGGAGCCTATCTATGACGTTGCTGTCACCGTCCCGACCGAGAGCCAGGGTGGCGTGATGACCGACCTGCAGGGTCGCCGTGCCATCGTCATGGGCATGGATGCCGAGGGCAAGTACACCACCCTTAAGGCGAAAGCTCCTTTGGCCGAGATGAACCGCTACTGCACCGCCCTGAGCTCGCTCACCAGTGGTCGCGGTACCTTCACCATGACCTTCAGCAGCTACGAACTCGTCCCCGCCGATGTCCAGCAGGCACTGCTCAAAGCCTACGAGGAAGCCGCCGCAGAGGAAGAGTAACCGCGTGCTCGCGGAGAGCAATAATGCTACGCAAAACGCCCCAAGCCAGAAGTCTCGAGAGGGGCTTCTGGCTTCTAATAAATAAAGAATAGTATGTGTACAGTAAGCGTTCAAGTCAATGAGGCCGCCCTCCGTCGGAGCAATCCCGCCTTCTCCAGCATGGATGCCATCAACCAATGGGTTCAACACTTGGTGGACGTTGCCACCCTGGAGCTGACGTCCGACAAGCCTCTGGATGACTTCCCTTGTGTCTATACCGAGGAAGAAGCCATAGCAGAGGCCCGTCGCCGCGTAGCCGACCTTCACAGTGGGAAAGACCACACCGTGCCGCATAGCGAGGTAATGAAGAGTATGAACGAGCTGCTCGCTTCCTATGCTGGTTGAATGGACAACACAGGCACAGAAAGACCTCGCCGAAGTGCTCCGCTACATTGTGGACAAGTTCGGTCTGACCACCGCAGTGCGTGTTAATGGTGAGATTCTGGAAGACGTTGACAACCTGTCACGGTTTCCGCTGTTAGGTCGCACGATATTCACAGAGTCCAATAGTGGATTGGAATATCGTTCGCTTTCATTGAAGAAAAGCAGTGCCATCTACATCATTGAAAGTGATGTCGTGAAAGTGGTTATGTTGTGGAACAACCGCCGCGACACGAAACAGCTTCGGGCTATCCTTTCCGGCAATATGAGTGATTGAGAAAGGCCTCACCAACTCCCCGGAAATGAAAAGAGGCTACCGCAAGTTATTGACCGAATATCATAGACCATAAATGCAAAAAACGAGCCGCCCGTTTGGGTAGCTCGTTTTGTTCTTATTTCACCTTGTTTTTTTGTCGTCTTTAAAAGATTCATCTTTTTACGAACACAAATTACACAAATAATAATTCATTACATTCTTTGATGTCGTTTAGGCTCGGCCAAGAAGGCGAGCATTCTTTGCTCTCGCATTATGCAACGTTAGTATGGTCGAACGAGTCGGATGCTTAGACCATTTGTTCGTGGCTCAATATGTGAAGCACCAAAATCATTTCCGCCAAAATATAAACAATACGCATCATTGCTACCGCTTTCTGAGCTCGACCAGTAGTATCCATAGGCATTACCACTGGAATAGCTGCTAGATGAAAGGAATCCCGCAGCGGGAAGGAATACTGCTCCAGCTGCTCTCATTTTATTCCAGTGTTCTATAGTATAGTTATTATAATTCCAGCTTTGGTTGCTAGCATTATTTACCCATGAGGTTGGGGTAACATCACTGGGGTGTTCATATTCGTCAGGGAATATAATCAAGCCGTAAACATTGTTTACGCACGCTTTGGCATATCTGGCATCAGTTGCTATTCCAATTGCAGATGTGTTGCGGGTGTTTACTAGATAGCGCCACTCCGCTCTGTTTAGAGTGCGCCAGTTACTTCCAGCTATGTTTATTTCGGCATTGCAAGTATTCCATTCAAACAAGTCGATCACTCCGTTGTAATTATTAGGAGTTCCTACGTTTGAAGATAAATTAGCAGTACCTCTGTATTCATAATCGTTGTCTGCAAACAAATAATTATTGCTGTTGTTATCATATTGGAGATTTCCTGGTGAGAACATGACTTTATCACCATTACTATTTATGGTAAATTGACCTCTTCCCACCGTATTGAAATTTAGCTCACTAAGGGTGACTGATGTATAGCAACTCCGAGAAATGTTGATTGTAGAAGGAGTGTCTTTACTCCCATTTGTTCCATTAAACACTTTCTTACATAAATGGTCATCGCTTGTCCAAATTCGTATCTCCATTTTCGGATAGTCACCCGTGGGGAGAAAGATGCAGAAGTCTTTTGCAGTGTTGTCTATTGTCTGTGGAGTAGGACAGGTCAGAGTTACGGTATTCTTTCCTGTATTGCTTACAATTGTACCAGTAACAATATATGGGGGATTCTCAGTATTTGTCTGCATGGTGAAGGTACCTGCAATAGGATGGTTGTCGTCGGTTGTCACGGTAATCCTTGATATTTGGCATCTAGTGGTACTAGAAAGTCGTAGTCGCAATATGCCGCATAGACATTTGAAATCCAAATCTGTTGTACTTGATTTGGCATACATAGGAAAGCCCTGCATTTTGCCATCTTCAGAAGCCGTTTGTATTGTGGGTATGATGATTTTACTATTTGAATTAAGCGTATTTGTTGTTCCTCGGATGCTTGCTGGATAATAGGCATAATAGTCGTTATCGCCACTGGTTGTTACATCATTTTCACCCGAAACGTTATTGTAATCGAATTGAGCTTGAGCTGATTGGTTGTTGACTGAGGTCGGTCTTATTGTATATGTGCCTATGTATACTCTGTCGCTATTGGTAGATTGTTGTCTGCATACCTTTATCTGGTCTCCACTCTGCCAGACGAAGCCGTTCGTCATGTCGAATGTCACTTTCGCATCTTTGGTATGGAGGTTCTCTATTCTGGCTCTGAAACAGCCGTCTTCAGGCAATTTATCTTTCTGGCACGAAGTCATACACAACACCGCCAATATTGCGGGCATATAGCATATCAATAGTTTCTTCATAGTCATTAGTTTTTACTCGTTTGTAAAAAATCCACCATAGTCGTTACTTCCATAGCCCTGATTGGTGAGGGTTCGGTTCTCATATATAGTCTCAAAATTGGGTGAAGTTGAAGTGACATCACCACTTCCATTAACACCCAGTTCAACACGGAAGCACACTACGCTGATAGTGGGTTGCTGATAATTCTGTTTCTGCTGTATCATCTATAATAAAGTGTATAAATAATAAAGTGGAATTCAGATAAATATATGCGATACGCACACTGATAATCCGACAACAAATATACGCATATTTTTTTGAATTATACATAAGTCCATAAAAAAACAAGAGACCCCCTTGCAGGAGTCTCTTTTTTGTTGAGGTCGCTTCCGGATTTGAACCGGAGTAGCAGGTTTTGCAGACCTGTGCCTAGCCCCTCGGCCAAACGACCTTTTTGCTTCAAAAGCGGTTGCAAAAGTACGAACATTTTCCCAATTGGCAAAATATTTTTTACTATTTTATTTTATAGCACTATAGTTGTGTGTGTTATATTTAAAAGAATGGGATGCCTATCGGGCTATTTTTGACATAAAAGTACGCTTTTTTCACCATTTTGGCAGTAGAAAAGGTCATGGCTACCGCTTTAGATACTTAATCTCCTTTGGATCAATCAGTCCGTATTGCATGGCCTTGGCTATGCGGGCACCGGACTTGTTGACAATGTCCAACTTGCGCGACAGCTCTTTCTGCCGTTCCTGAATGTTTTTATCGGTTTCGTTCAGTGTAGAGGCTATTTCGGAGGCGGTGCAGCCCGCTGCCTCTAGCAATAACAGCCGTCGTTCGATGTCGTTGATGACGACGTTACACTTTTGCTCGGCAATCCGCCTCACGTACAGTTCCGCCGCCTCTTTGAGTGTCAGCATCACGGGGTAGTTGAAGTAGTAGCGTTCGCCGCGCTCCAGCGACTCGATGGCGCGAAGCACATTCTCCACCGAGAAGCCGCCCGCGGCATTCTTGCTCACAAACGCCTGAACGCCGTGCTGCAGCGACTCGAACAGCACACGCGCTATCTCCATCATGCGGTCTTGGCGGTCCGCCTCGTCGGGCAGGGGGTTGTCGAATCGGCCAGAGAAGAGGGCTATCTTGATGTTGGGGTATTTCTTATGTACACGGTCGGCAATGAAAATACCGCCAGTGGGTTCGCCTTGAAACTCGATGTCCAGGAGCAGGTAGTCGGGCATCTCGTGTTCGACGGGACTGTCGAGTGCCGCCATCAGTTGGGCACCGTTGGCAAAGGTGTCAAGTACCGTCACGCCACGGTAGGACACCTCGCCGTCATCGTTCATGCCACAGGCCACATTGTGTGGTTGGCTGTTGAGTTCCAGTTTGAGAGCCTTACGAATAATAGGCTCATCGTCAACAATCATTATCTTGATAGGTTCCATATTCTTTGTTCGTACTAGTTGATTCTCCGTGGTTCGGGTTTCCAATCTTCGTTGCCGTCACCTGCTAATAGAAAGTGGAAAGTGCTTCCCTTGTCGAGTTCGCTTTCTGCCCAGATGCGGCAGCCTCGCACCGTGTTGTCGTCGTGCCGTTTAATGATGTATTTGCATAGTATCAGTCCGAAGCCAGTCCCGTGGTCTGCTGTTGGGTTGCTGGAGGTATTTACCTTCTTGTCGGCACGGAAGAGATTCTCGAGGGTCTCGTCGTCCATGCCGGTGCCCGTGTCATCCACTTCGATATGCACAAAACGAGGGTCTTGGGGATATACTTCCGAGTAGATGGTCACTTTGCCATATAAGGTGTGCTGCAAAGCATTATTCACCAAGTTGCGGAGCATGATTTCTACCAGTTGGCGGTCGCCATATATCTTGAGCGTAGTGGGGTAGAAGATGAGGTCTACATCGTGTTCCAATCTCACACATGATGCGGCAACACTCTCAAACACTTCGTCCAACGGGAATACCGACGGCTGGAACTGCAGCCCGCTAGGGATAGAGAGGTTGGTCCAACTTTTGATGTTGGCGAAGGTGCGCAGCAGTTGGTCTAGCACCTCCTGCCGCATCTCGGCACTCATATTCTTATTAGTAAGGTAGGTAAGGAATGGGTTGATGTCGTGACGCAGCACCGAGAGGCAGGTCTCGACATTGGCTATACGCTCGATGCTCTGCTGCTTGGCTTTCTGCAAGGCTGCCTTCTCGGCCCGCAGTACTTTGGAACGGCGGTGCAGCAGCACCACCATCGTGCCCAATAGCAGCATAAACACCGACCCTACAACGATGGCCAGCCCGTAGTTGTGGTTGCGGCTTTCTGACTGCATCAGGCGGTCTTGCAGCATGGCGTCGGCACTCTCGTTCTGACGGATAAAGGTCAGCAGCTCCATCTCACGGGCGTACCAACGGCGGTTCACCTCCGGCGAGTCGGAATAGCCCATGCGTATCAGCCCGTCGTAGAACATGGCTTCGAACTTGGGTGCCATGCCGTCGTGCCAACTGCTGTCAGCCAACGCACGGGAATAGTAGTTATATGCCAAGTCGTAGTAGCCTTCGCGTAGGCAGTATTCTGCAGCGGCCACCACGGCCCCTAGATGCTGATAGGGGTCAATGGTCTGGAAGAAGAGGTCTGTCGAGACTTTGAACATGTCCAGCCCATAGTCTCCTGTCAGTTCCAGTGAATCGGGCGGATAGAGTTGGTCGCCTAGCCTGCGCAGCTCGGCAATACGTGCCGAGCAGAGGCGTTGATAGCTGTCGGGGTGTATGTTGGTGTCGGCAACAATGAACGCCTGCAGCTGGAACACGTTGGCAAGATGGTAGATGCTCTGTTGGTTGGGGCGGCTCATTATCTTCAAGTTCTCGGCCAGATACTGGTATGCTTTGGCAAGCAGCTTCGAGTCGCTGCCTGACGCGGAAGCCAGACGGTAGTAGCTATGCGCAAGAGCGTAGTTCAACGACATGTCCTCAGCATAGTCGCATTTCAGGTCCGGACGGGCATCCTCCACGTCCTGCAGCATGTCTGCCAAGGTCTTCTGGGTGCTGATATCGAGCAGTGTGCCTGACGACGATGCCACCGCGCTATTGCGGTAGTGATAGTTGAGTGTCAACGAGGTGATGTAGTATTCCATCTGCGCGTAGGAGTACAGATAGTTCTCACTCTTACGCCGCAATAGGGCAGAACGGTCAATGTCGTAAAGCAGTTGATAGGAGTCGGCTATGCGGCAGCTGCGTTGCAGCAGGCGTATCTCCATCAGTTGTGCCACCAATTGCTCAACTTCGCTGTTAGGGCTCGTTCGGGTGTGCCTGTCTCCTACAGAAGGTTTGGTTATGGCGAGCACGCTGTCGATGTACGCTGCTGCCGAATCGTGCTGTGCCAGCATATAATAGCCGAAAGCAAGGTTGTTGTATGCCCGCAGGCAACCGTCAAGATAGTTGGGCAACGAGTCGTGTACCACCCCCAAAGCGGCGTATGCCTCATTGATGGAACGCTGTGGGTCTTGGTAACGGTTCATAAACGAAGCCTTGTTATGGCTGTCCACTTGTCCGCGCAACTGTAGGTTCATACCTTCGGGTCGCCCTCCGTGTCGACACCCTGCCAGTGCCATTGTCAACAGGGCAATCCCAACTATATGTATGTAAAAACGCTTCATTGCTAATTATGGAATATTACAAACAGCTCCTTAAACTTTTTGCAAAAATACAGAATATTTTCGATATACAGAGTTTTTTTCGACATACGGCAGTGCGACAGAATGGGAAAACCTGTTTCACGTTATCAATTTTTTCTTTGGGTTTTGAAAAAAAGTGTTATATTTGCAAAATAATAATCACATGTACGTTATGGAAGAGAACGAACTTATCCTTTTGAACAACAGTAAGAACCACATCGTCCGTGCCGGTAAGTGGATGAACATTTTTTCCATCTTTGCTGCCCTAAGTGTCCTTTTTTTGGTCGCGGGCGGTATCTTGATTGTGTTTATCAGTGGCAACCTTGACGATGCGGCACCCTATTATCTTGACAATGTGTTAGGATTTGCCGGCATCACCCTCATTCTGTTCGCTGCCGCATGTCTGCCTGGCATCGTATGTATGCGTCGTGCTGTCCATGCAGCCAACCAAGTGCGTATCAACAACGACCTACTCCCCTCGGTGGAGTACCTACGTCAGACACGCTACACGTGGCACTATTTGATGGTGTTCTTGGTTGCCTGTTTCATCATTGCCGTGATAGCATCCATAGCAGCCCTTATCATCTACTGGCCCATGCTTCGCATGTCCTTTGGCTATTAAGCAGGAAGTTATTATTCCGATATGAGATACGAGGTCGATTTTCTTGTCATCGGCTCGGGCATCGCTGGGTTGAGTTTCGCCCTTAAAGTTGCTCCATACGGTAAGGTATGCATCCTCAGCAAGGGTGAGGCAGCCGAAGGCTCTACCCGCTATGCCCAAGGCGGCATTGCTGCCGTGATGTACGACAGCGACAGCTTCGACAAGCACATCCAAGACACCCTTATCGCCGGCGACGGCATCTGCGACCGCAAGGTGGTGGAAATGACCATCCGTGAGGCTCCCGACCGTATCCGTGAGTTGGTACAGTATGGTGTCAACTTCGACAAAAGCCGTGGGAGCGACCGTTTCGACCTGCATCGCGAGGGAGGGCACTCCGAGTTCCGAATCCTTCACCACAAGGACAATACGGGAGCCGAGATTGAGCGAGGCCTATTGGAGGCTGTGTGCAGCCATCCCAACATTGAAATAAAAGAACACCAGTTCGCCATCGACATCATCACCCAGCACCATCTCGGGCAGCGTGTCACCAAGCACACGCCCGACATTGAGTGCTACGGCGTGTATGCCCTTGACTGCAAGACCAACCAGATAGACACCTATCTCGCCAAGGTGACGCTGCTCGCCACTGGAGGCATGGGCAACGTTTATACCACCACCACTACCCCCATCGTCTCGACGGGCGACGGCGTGGCAATGGTGCACCGCGCCCGTGGCGTACTTGCCGACTTGGAGTTTATGCAGTTCCATCCCACCTCGTTGTATAACCCTGCCGAGAAGCCCGCATTCCTTATCACTGAGGCAATGCGTGGCGCAGGTGCCATCCTTAAGGATTTCAAGGGCAACGAGTTTATGCACAAGTACGACAAGCGCCTCTCCCTTGCCCCGCGTGATATCGTGGCACGCGCCATCGACAACGAGATGAAGATTGCCGGTGTCGACCACCTCTACCTCGATGCCCGCGGCATTGGTAAGAATGAGCTCATTACAGGCTTCCCCACCATCTATGCCAAATGTCTCGAGCTGGGTATCAATATCACGAAGGATATGATTCCCATCCGTCCGGCTGCGCACTATCAGTGTGGCGGTATCAAGGTGAATCGCGACGGCGAGTCGTCCATCCATCACCTCTATGCCGCCGGCGAATGCTCCTGTACAGGGTTGCATGGCGGCAACCGACTCGCCAGTAATTCACTCCTGGAGGCAGTTGTCTACGCCCATAATGCTGCTATGAGTGCCATTGAGCGCGTCAAAACACGCCAATTCTGCCATCAGGTGCCCGACTGGAACGCCGAAGGCATGGTGCTCAACGAAGAAATGGTGCTCATCACCCAGACCAAGCGCGAGCTGCAGGAGTTGATGTGGAACTATGTCGGCATCGTCCGCAGCGACCTCCGTCTGCAACGCGCCTTCGACCGACTCAACCTCATCTTCCGCGAAACGGAAGACCTATATAACCGCTCTGTCCTCACCGAAGAACTCAGCGAGTTGCGCAACCTTATCGCCTGCGCCTATCTCATTATTAAGATGGCGCGTGCACGTCGCGAAAATGTGGGTCTGCACTATAGTATCGACCTTGTCAAACAGTAGCCCGGCTCCCCCTCACTACACTACCTTTTATTACTATCATGGAATACAATTTTGACGAGATTATTCCCCGTAAAGGTACCAATTGCGTCAAGCACGATGCTCTCAAGCAATTCTTTGGCAGCGACGACCTCCTGCCCATGTGGGTTGCGGACATGGACTTCCGTTCGCCCGACTTTGTCATGGAAGCCTTGCGCCGTCGTTGCGACCATGAGGTGCTAGGCTACGCCACTGCCCCCGACAGCTACTGGCTGGCCGTCACCAACTGGCTCAAGAACCATTATGCCATCACCGCTGACCGCCAAGAACTACACTTCATTCCCGGCATCGTGGCAGGCATCGCCTTCGTACTGCAGGCAATGACCAATCCGGGCGATGGAATCCTCGTCACCACCCCCGTCTACCCACCCTTTCTGGCTCTGCCTGAAAACAGCCATCGCCAGCTCGTCTGCAGCCCTCTCAAAGTGGTCGACGGGCGTTTTGCCATCGACTTCGACGACTTCGAATGGCGTGCGCATCAATGCCGCTGGCTCATCCTCAGCAATCCCCACAACCCCGGCGGCACCGTCTGGGACGAAGAGACCCTCCGTCGCATTGCCGACATCTGCTATCGCAACAATGTGAATGTCATCTCCGACGAGATACATGCCGACCTCACCCTTCCGCCTCATCGCCACGTCAGTTTCAGTACGGTCAGCGACAATGCGCGCAATATCTCTATTACTTTTGTCGCGCCCAGCAAGACATTCAACATAGCCGGACTCAGCAGCTCGGTCTGCTATTGTCCCAACGAGCAGTTGCGCCAGCGTTTCTTCGGCTATCTCGATGGCTATGAGCTTGCCAACGGCAATATCTTTGCCTTCGTCGGTGCAGAGGCGGCGTTCGCTCAGGGTGAAGAATGGCTGCGTCAGCTGTTGCACTATTTGCAAGGCAATGTCGACTGCCTTCGAGACTTCCTGTCGCATCACCTCCCGAAAGTTCGCGCCATACTTCCTGAAGCCTCATATCTGGCTTGGCTCGACTTCTCCGATTTGGGACTTGACCACGACGACATCCGCGACCGTCTTGTCCACCGAGCCCATCTGGCACTCAACGACGGCACCACATTTGGCGGTAAAGATTACAGCGGCTGTTTCCGCCTCAATCTTGGTTGTCCTCGAGCCACTCTTCTCGAAGCCCTCCACCGCCTCGTTTCCGCCCTTGAATAGGTGCCTGCATCGTAGATAATCCACACGCGAGCGGAAGATTTTTCTTCTGTTTTTTACCGCATCTTACCGCATTCTACCGCATCTTACCGAAACTTACCGCATCTTACCGCTTTTTACCGAAACTTACCGCATTCTACCGATTGGGGGGTCGTTTGCCGTCGCCTGGACGGCAAACGAACGGCAAACGATCGGTTAACGAACGGTTAAGTGCTAAAGGGAAGATGTAAACCCTAATGTCATGCCCGATTTGGGCCGATACGTGGAATTGCTCATAGTTTGAGGTGTGGGGTGAAAATATTGATGTTGATAATTAATGAGTTGGAATATTTTTTTTGATTTTAAGTGTTAAAAACTTGTGTAGATGAAAAAAAATGTCTAATTTTGTTTCCTCGTTTGAGTGTGTGAACGATGGAAGGAGGGTGTGTGTAGTGTGTTGAAAAAGAAATAAATAAACTTATTAACAAACATAAAATTCACAACTATGTCATTACTCATTTTGTTACAAGCTGCTGCCCAGATGGCCTGGGGTTATTTCGGTGCAGCCGTCGGAGCCGGTCTCGCCACCATCGGTGCGGGTCTGGGTATTGGTAAGATTGGTCAGGGTGCCATGGAAGGCATGGCCCGTCAGCCTGAGGCTGGTGGCGACATCCGTTCGACCATGATTATCGCCGCCGCACTGGTTGAAGGTGTTGCCTTCTTCGCAGTCGTTGTCTGCTTGCTGGTTGTCCTCAAGTAAGACCTCCGATGAGAAATAGGATGTTGGCACGATTGGTGCCAACATCCTGTTTAAAGCTAAACTAACAAATTATACTGGAACAACAAAGAAAATATAACAGATGAATAATCCGTTGATTAATCCCGGTCTGGGTACATTTGTATGGATGCTGGTGTCGTTCGGTGTCCTAGTGTTCATACTCGGTAAATGGGGCTGGCCCATGCTGCTGAAGTCGCTGAAGAAGCGTGAGCAGGCGATAGCGGACTCGCTGAATGCTGCCGAGAAGGCTCGCGAGGAGATGAAACAGCTGGTGGCGCATAACGAAGACCTGCTGAAGGAGGCTAAGGCTGAACGCGACGAGATGTTGCGCAACGCACGGCTCACTAGCGAGAAAATTGTGGAGGATGCGCGCCTGAAGGCCACCGAGGAGGCCGACCGCATTGTGGAGAGCGCTCGTGAGAACATCAACTATGAGAAGTTGAAGGCAATGCACGAGTTGAAGAATCAGATTGCATCGCTGTCGATTGACATCGCCGAGAAGCTGATGAAGTCGGAATTGAGCGACAGGCAGAAGGCCGACAGCCTGATACAGCGCGAGCTGGAGAACGCACACCTGAATTAAAACTAGAAACTAAAAGGTGGAAACTAAAAGGTTCTTGCCGCTCAAGTTGCTGCCTTTTACTTTAAAGAAGAAGAATGCAAGATTATAGAATCAATATAAATTACGCTAAGGCACTGTTTCTGCTGGCCGAAGAGACGCAGGAGCAGGAGCGGGTGTCGGAGGATATGCGGCTGGTGAATGCCGTGTGTGCCGAGAACCGCGAGCTGAACGCGGTGTTCCGCAATCCGGAAATCAAGGCACCGAAGAAGGCGGCGATAGTTACCGACCTGTTCGAGGCGAGCGTGTGCAAGACCACGATGGCGTTTATACTCTTTGTGGTGCGCAAGAAACGTTCGGTGAACCTGAAGGGTATCAGCGCCGCATATATGGGCCTGTATCGTGAGAGTCGAGGCATAGTGCTGTCGCACATCACGACGGCACAGCCGGTGGATGAGGTGACACGCGCGTTGGCGACGAAGGTGATAGCGGACTATACGCACAAGGAGGTGGAACTGGTGGCGAAGACCGACCCGAAGATTATAGGCGGTCTGGCTATGGAGTTCGACAACCGAATGTACGATGCCCGTATCAGCACCTACTTGATGAAACTGCGGCATGAGTTTGGTGAGAATGTGTACGAGAGCAAGCTGTAGGTGAATTAAAAGTTTAAGAATTAAGAATTAAAATTAATAATATGTCAGAGATTAAACCTGCCGAAGTATCGGCAATCCTGAAGAAACAATTGGCAGACGTCGACCTCGACGTAGCGCTGGAGGAGGTGGGCACGGTGCTGACCGTCGGTGACGGTATTGCGCGTGTGTACGGCCTCAACAACGCCCAGTCGGGCGAGCTGGTGGAGTTCGCTACCGGCGAACAGGGCATCGTGCAGAATCTGGAGGAGGACAATGTGGGTGTGGTGATGCTGGCAGAGGCGAGTACCATCAACGAGGGTGACACGGTGAAGCGCACCAAGCGTATCGCCTCCATCAAGGTGGGCGAGGGTCTCGTGGGCCGTGTCATCAACACCATCG
>CAMZFW010000004.1 GCA_947306225.1 uncultured Bacteroidales bacterium | reverse complement strand
CGTTCTTATATATCGCTCCGAATATCAACGGATAGATAAGCGTGGCTATAAAGAAAATGAGCACCACCCCCTTGTCGTGAAGCACACGACGCACCTCGATGACAAAAATGTCCCACAAATCTTTCAACAGTTTCATAACTATAGTGTTTTATTAGTGATTTGTGAATAGTGATTAGACAAAACAATTCGTTAATTCGTGAGTCTTTGATGCACCAAGGACTAACACATTAACGCATTCACACATTAACACATTCTTTTCAATTTTCACTTTTCACTTTTCAATTTGCTCATACGCCAACACCCTATCACGCCTGCAATCAGAAACAGCAACAACCCACACACTTGCACCCAACATATATCCATCCCGCAACCGAACAACGACACCCCCGACACCGCCTTATAATAGTGGCGCAGCGGAAACAGCTGACTCAACGCTTGCAGCGCGGGCGGCATACTGGTAACAGGATAGGAGAATCCCGCCATGGTGAATGCCAACGTGCCATAGATGGCGGCAAAGCAGGTGGCCAAATGCGGCTCGGGAATCATCCCCGCAAGAAACACACCCGTCGACTGCATTGCCAGCACCAGCAGCAACGTGAACACCACCACCAACCCAAAACTGCCATGCAGCTCGAAATGGCACCAGCCAAACAGCACCATGTTCCCCACCACACCCAGCAGGGAAAACCATAGGGTATAGGGTGCCATTTTGCCCAGCAAGGCAGCATAGGGCGATTGGCCAAGCCATTCGGGCATAGTGCCACTCTTGCGTTCTTTACCCACCATATAGACCGTCAGCAGCAACACCGACAAGCCCAGCATGCCGGGCAGCATGGTGGTGAGCACGTAGGGCTGGTAGTTGGCCGTGGGATTGCTAATGAGGTGGGTATCCAACTCTATGGGCTGTATGAACCCCATTATCTGCCTCTCGCCATAGCCCTTCTTGCGTAACACTTCGCGCTCCACTGCGCCCGACGCCAGCTTGCTTATCGTCGCCAACGAGCGGTAGCTCAGCGAGCCGCTGAGCAGATAGGCATTGTTGCTATACAGCACAATATGTGGGCGGGTGAACGACAGCAACTCGTCGTAAGTGCCTTCGGGTATTTCGAGGAAAGCGTATATCTCCTGCCGCTGCATGGCTTGGCGGGCTTCGGTATGGCTGCCATACACCGCCACCACCCTCACACCTTGCGTAGCATTAATCTCATGGCAGAGCCGCCGCGAAAGGTAGCTGCCATCCTGATCCACTATGGCAATGGGCAATCGCTGTGGCTGCCCCTCATCCATCAGCGTGAGGAAAAAAACGTAGCAGAACACCACACCCAACGTGGTCAGAACCAGATAACGACTCTGACCCTCGTAACGTATACGACGAAACTCACGCCTCAGTGAACTATAAAAGGCTTTCATAATTGTGAATGTGTTAGCAGGACTACCAATACAACGCATTAACGAATTCACTCATTCACAACTATTGCCGTCATGCCGGGTCGCAGGCCGTCAATAGGCTCCTGCGGCACCAACTTCACGTCGAAACTCTTCACATCGTACTGCCCATTGATTTTGGTGGCACGCCACACGGCATACGAAGCCATTGCCCTGAGATAGGTGACACGGGCAGTGTAAGTTTGGTCGCCCAAGGCTGGAATCTTTATCTCGGCCAACGAACCCACACGCAAGTCGCCCAACATATCTTCGCGCACACTAACCGAAATCCACACATTGCTCATGTCGAGGATAGACATCACGGGCGAGCCCGTGCCAATCAAGTCACTACGCTTGGCGTAAATCTCAGCCACCTCCCCATCACAAGGAGCCAACAGGTAGCGGTCTTGCACATACGCCTCCACCTCCGACACAGCACCTTGTGCCTGTTGCACCAATGCGTTGGCGGCCTCCTTATCCTCGTTCTGCGCCCCTTCGCGAGCCATCTCATACTGCAACTTGGCTGCATTCGCAGTTGCCACCGCAGCCTTGTACTGTGCCTCAGCCTCATCTCGTTTCTGTGCCGACACCACCTTCTTGTCGTAGAGTTGCTGCACACGGTCGTACGACTTCTTGGCAATATCAACACCCACCTCTGCCTTTTGCCACATCTCGTAGGCGGATGCCACCTGTTGCTCTCGGGCACCGTTCTGCGCCTTGCTGCTCTGCGCGGTGGCGGCGGCACGGGCAGCTCGCGCCTGCTGCATCTTGGCATCCACCTCAGGGCTGCTGATATAAGCCAGCGTATCGCCAGCGCGCACCTGCTGCCCCTCTTCCACAAAGAGGGTACTCAAACGTCCAGGCACCTTATTGGCAACACGGTATTCGTCGGCGCATACTTCGCCAGTAATCATTTCGGGCTCGGGCTGGAGGGCAAATATGCCTATTATCGCCACCACCGCCACTACTGCGATGACCACTCCGATTCCCAGCCATAGACTTTTTTGTTCCTTATTCATATATTAGAGTTTAAAGTTTAATATTTAAAGTTTAATGGCGGCAGCCAATTTTCAACTTTCAATTTTCAATTCTCAATTCTCCCAGTTGCCTGCATCAAGTAGAGGTGGTCGAGCCGCAACTCTATCTCGGCATCCAGCACTTCGGTCTTTGCCTTCATCCAGGCAGTCTGCGCTGCCATCAAGTCGGTACTGCTGACCACCCCGGCTTCGAACGACTCGTCGGCCAGCCGCAAATTCTCCTCGGCATTGTCGAGGTCGCTTTCGGCCTGCTGTAGTTTAAGGTTTGCCACCTTCAACTGATGATTAAGGCGGTTCACCTCGAGACGAATAAGGTTCTTCGACTCCTCGACTTGATAGGTGGTTTCGGCACGCTTGTGCTTGGCAGCTTTGAGGGCATAGATGTCGCCCGGATGGCCTAGCGGAATGTTTATCGCCACGCCAGCCGTGAACATGCCGCCAAAGCTGTTCTGAAAACCATTATACAGGTTGGGGTTGCTCACCACGTACGAGCCAGTCACCACCACGTTGGGCAACAGACCCGCACTGGCCAGGCGCACACCTTGGTTGGCTATTCCTTCTGCATCGCAAAGCGCACGGTAATCATCGCGGGCGGCGCATATTTTTTCGATGTCTATATGCTCCAACGGGCTGTAGGTGGCTATTGTGCTGTCCTCAACAAATACATAACCACCGTTTGGGTCTAGCCCGCATATTTGGCACAGAGCCAGCCGCGCCAACTCCAGCCCGCAGTCAGCCTTGGTAAGGTTCATGCGTGCTTCGTTGAGTTTGACACGCACCTTGGTGACGTCGCCACGGGTGGCAACATCGGCATCGACCATCGCCACCACATTGCTGTCGAGGTTCTGCAACAGGTCGTAGTACTGCTGTGCCAGTTGCTGCTTGTGTTGGAGCGAAATATACTGCCAGTAGGCAGCATCGACAGCAATCAGGAGTCCGTCGTAGACCTTGTTGCCCAACGCTTGCTGCATGTCGCGACTATACTGAGCCGAGCGGTAGAGTGCCGACAGTCGGCCTCCAAGGTAGAGCGGCTGCGCCACTGTGACACTGCCTGCCACTATGTTGTGCATGTCGATATTCATGGCGTCGGTCACCTTCTGACCCATATTGTTGAGATTTTCTTCGAGGCGCATGCCGCCCAGATTTTGCACGACATTCTGTGCCAAAGTGGGGCTGGTGACACCTATCGAAGCCAAGAAGTCGCTAAGGCTGTTCTCAATGTCGTTTTCGACGGTGGTGCCGATGTGGTTGATGTCGTACGCCTGCTCGTCGCTGAGGAGGTGGATGTTCTTCTGGTTCCACACATAGGTGCCGAGGGCATCCACTTTGGGGAGAAATTGGCAGAAAGCCATGCCCAGCAGGGCATCGGCGGCATCGATGCGTTCCTGTGCCGCCTTGAGCGTGGGATTGCTCTGCGTGGCAAGGTAGTGGCACTGCGACAGGGTGAGCTGCTGCGCCGTCGCCGACAGCGACAAAAGCAATAGGATTGTGATAATGAATGTACGTCTCATTTTCTTCAGATTTGCGAATGCAAAAGTACACACATTATTCGACAAGAAACTCTCGCTTTGTCCCGAAACGGACAAAACGGGTTCTGAAATGTAAAAAAAGGAAATTGAAATCTCGCGGGAGTGACTAATTACCACCCCCGAAAAGTTTCATTTTTCATCTTTCAATCTTCACTTTACTATGATTTCGTCAGTGAACATCCAAGAAGGGTTGCCCGTGGCGCGATGCCAGACGGGTATGGTGGGCAACGGAATGGCCTGAACACGCACATAGCGGGCACGGTGATTGAAACGGGAAGTGGCGAAGGTCCTTATTTCTGGCACAGCAAGGCGTTCGGGGTTGTCGGGATGGTGTGTGCCGACAAGCTGCCAGCGTTTTCCATCCTTAGAGATATAATAGTTAATGGACTGGGGGAAGAAAATCCATGAGAGGGGGAAATAGAAGAAGTCGAGTTGGATTTGGTGCAGGCGTTTGCGGCTGCCGAGGTCGATGACGGCATCGAGGGTGTCGGCATAGAAGCCGAGCCACGAGTGGCGGTAGTCGAGTATGCCGGCACGGCCGTCAGTAAGCCCCTGCGCACCGCCAGCATAGTATTGGCTGTCGGGCTGGTGAAGGAGGGCAACAGGACAATGGCGGGCTAGGTTGGGCTGGGAGGTTTTGGCAAGGAAGTTGTCGATGTCGGTGCGGTATTCTTGTAGGGTGTAGCCCATTTCGTGGAGGATGTTGAGGCCAAGCCGTTTGCCATCGGCTACAAAGCGGTCGGCACGAGAGACGAAGGTGCTGTCCATGGGAAGATAGCCGGCCATGGTGAGTTCGAGAATGGCATAGTCGATAGAGAGTTCGAGGAAACGAATGCGGTCGCGCACCACTTGGTCAGTGAAAATGCCGTATGGGTAGTGGTAAATGTTGCTGGTGGGGGTGTAACGGCTCAGGCTGTCGTAGGCGGCGGCGATAAGGGCTTGGTATTTGTCAATTTGCCCTGGGGCAAGATAGCCTTGGGCAGCGTCAACGGGGTAGCCATATATGTCCAACCGTTGGCCTGAAGCGATGAGGGAACGATGCATCTCGCGATAGAGTTCTTCGACAGGTTGGGCTGCGAAACCATAGTAGTGGGTACAGAAGTCGTGTATCAACGAGTCGGGGTCGGCATCGACGTTCCACAGCAGCTTGGCAAGCATGTATTCGCGCAGTTCCATCCACGAGGTCACGTTGTTGGCTCCTGTACCCTGCTCAAACATCAGGCGCACGCCGTGGTCGTGGAAGTATTTGAGGTTGGGCTGCAGGACATGGAGATTTGGGAAAGGATTCCACATGTTGCGGAACTGCACCACATAGTCCCAGACATAGATGTTGGAGGTGAGGGCTACCCAGTCCTCCATATCTTTGCGAAACGAGGCCTCGGCAGGGGCAGTGGCAATGGCCTCCTCGCGCCCGCACTCGATGGAGCAGAACATGATGTTGACGTTGCTGTCGGGCTTCTCAACATGTCCGTTCACGGGCTGAGGTGCCCGGCGAGTGAATTGGTAGGCAAGGGTGGAGATAGTCTTGTTAGGGAAACGACGCGCCACCTGATTGATGAAATGGATGAGTGTGCCACTGGGGCCGCCATAGAGGGAGTCCATGTGGCGACAATGGGGGCACTGGCAGACGTTGTAGTTGTCGTTGTTCGACACCGACCATATCTGAGCTTCGGGCTGGTCGGCCATCATCTTAGCAAGGTTGGCGCAGAGGGTGTCGAGCACCTCAGGGTTGGAGAGGCATAGCTGCCCGTCGCGGACACGCCGTCCGCCTATATCGGTAAACCATTCAGGGTGGCGGTCAAAATATAGCCGTGGTGGGATAAGCTTTTGGAAAGTGTGAACGTACATTTCTTCTGCCCAGCGGAGTGGGCCTGAGAAACGGCTATCCCATCTGTATTGGTCACTGTCGCCGACACAGATGCGATGATGCAGGGCGCGCCAGTCGGCATAGTCTTGGCTGTGGTGGGGGGTGTAGTACCATATCTCGCGGTAGGCAAAGCTGGGGTTGTTCACCTCGTCGACTATGGGCAGACCTAGTTGGATATTGGGGGCAACATCGGGTATCTGGTGGTGCGTCATGCGGTAGCCTTTCAATTCCAACAGGCGGCAGGCACCGTAGTAGACTGCCTTGTCCTGCAGGCCATATATGACTGCCAGCCGACCGTCGCTCCTGAGGATGAAACCGTCGTCGCGTATGTCGTCCTTGCGGGTGAGGCACCAGTTGGCCAAATGGGTCTTGCCCACAAAGATAGAGGGCAATAGGTTGCCATAATTGGGATTGAAGAAAGAATAGAGCGAGTCGGAATGGGCAGGCTCGGGGATGATGACATAGTTCCTTAAGTATCGGTGCAGCAGACGCGCTGTGAGGAGTTCGATGGAGTCGGCATCGGTGGGCACGACAATCTGCCCTTGGAGGGAGAGTGGTTTTGGCTCAGAGGAATAGTCCACGATACCATGGTTTTCAGGCCAATTTTGAGCTTTCAGCGGACTGACAGACATAAGCGTCAGGCTGACGACAAACAAGATTTCAAATTTTCGGATTATCGGATGCTCAGATTTCACCACTTAGTATTATTATTCCGTTGTTTGTTGATAAATTGGTATGTGAAAGGGGATTGCTATTTTTCAATTTTCAATTCATATGAGAGCTGTAAATTTCTCTAAGAATAATTGAACCAGCAAGCAAGCCAGGGTGTGCGGGATCGAAATAATAGTTATAATCGGTAGTTAGCTCGTTCTTCTGCATGTAGTTATATACATTCTCAGAACCGAAAATATCATTAAGAAGAGCTAAATCTTGATTATTAAATAGCTTATTCTTATATATGTATGCAGGCATAATCAAGATTTTATATTGTGTCTGGTGGGTATCAAACACACTCTTGATATGACGAAGATACGCTTCATATTGGGCAGTAATCAAAGGACGGCTTGTGCGGATATTTCTATCATCCAAATGACGAGCCTCCTCAATAAACGATTCACGCACAATAGGCGAGCAAGCATTGAGACTGTCGGGTTGCAAGTCATCATCCCATATATCGGCATAATAATCAAAAACATCATTGGTAAGCGTATCACATGAGAGTGGTATTTTCTCACCTTTGATAAAAGATTTGCATGACTGAATCCATTGTGAGGGTTTCTGAATATAGTTTTTGAAAACATCGGCTTCAAACCCTATCCAAGATTGCCCTGATAGGAGGGGATGGCGCAGGAAAAGAAGCCCCTTGCGGCTGATTTTGGTTGGAAAAGTAGATTGGTCTACCAGAAGCAATACATAGTCTAAGTCGTTCCCCATACGGTCCACAAAATCAACTTTCTGTTGTATGCCTTCAACATCTTCTGACCATGCTTGAAAAAGAAATGGGCGCGCATCATCTCCAATCAAGCTTCGCCAAAGATAGGTTGTAATGGCAGCAGCTCTAGAGTTGGCAAAGACAAAGGCGTTATAATGCTGTATAGGGTTATTGCGAAGAAATAATTCTGTAGAAACATACTCTCTTGCATCGTCGTAAGCATTGGCAGGGTCAAACTTGTGAATAGTACGGTACGGGTCGGTAACACAGAATAGTATAATCAAGAGCAGCACAGGTATGCCTAAGGAAAGAATAATTGTGACAACAAAACGCTTCATATTATACAATTAAAATTGAAAATAGATAAAAGATTGACTATCGGCACCAAATTCCATAGTTATAATGATAATAGCATAACAAATCATGTAACGGGCAACCACTGGGAGATGTGCTATATCCAAAGCATGATTCCGTCGACGCATAAGCCATTCGACAACCACCAGTAGTACAACCATGACTATAGTGCGTTTCAGACCCACCCTCATCATCGGAAGAGTATATGGGTGGGTGAACAATGTAGTAAAATAATCCTGAACCACACTCATCGATTGGCTTCTGAAAAACACCCATCCTATCACAAAAACACTAAAGGTGAACAATATCTTAGGTAATTCATGCCACGAGGCCACATCTTGGTACTTCTTAGTCTTGCCCAACAAGATAAGTGGGACAAACAAGATAGCATTATAAGCCCCCCAAAGAACAAAAGTCCAATTGGCGCCATGCCACAACCCACTGAGTAGGAAGATTACAAAAGTGTTTATGATAGTCCGGAACTGACCTTCACGACTACCACCTAGAGGAATATATACATAGTCGACAAACCAAGTATTGAGTGATATATGCCAACGCTTCCAGAGTTCGGCTACCGACCTAGATAAATAAGGCATACGGAAGTTATCCTTCAATCGAATACCAAATAAACGAGCACTGCCAATAGCAATATCACTGTAACCTGAAAAATCGCAATATATCTGAAAGGCAAATAGTATCAATGCCAACAAAGCGGTACTGCCACTTTGATAGGAACAAGTATTCCAAACCACATCCACATATTTGGCACAATTGTCGGCAACAACTACTTTCTTGAAAAGCCCCCAAAGAATACGACGGACTCCATCTATGGCCTCATCATAATCAAAACTACGCTTATGTTGGAATTGTGGTAATAAATTTGTCGCTCGCTCAATTGGACCTGCTACTAACTGAGGAAAGAAACATACATAAGCAAAGAAAGCAACAATATCGCGTGTGGAACTAATCTTATGACGATATACATCAATACTATAACTCAAAGCCTGAAAGGTGTAGAAACTAATACCCACAGGAAGAATTACCTTTAACAATAACGAATCATACTTTAGATTAAACAAATCTCCAAACGAAGATACAAAAAAATTATAATATTTGAATATACATAAAATAAGAAGGTTGACGACAATATTGGCTGCCAACCAACATTTCGGGCTTTTCGATTTTTCAATCAGTATACCACTACCCCAACTACACAGAGAAGTGAAAGCTATCAGTATTAAAAAACGCCAATCCCACCAGCCATAAAAAATATAACTTGCTATAACAATTAGTACATTCTGTATTTTATACTGTTTAGAAAACAGCCAATACAGGATAAACACAATTGGCAAAAACAGTGCGTATTCTATAGAATTAAATAGCATAGACGATTAATTAAGACAACTAATAAAGACACATTTGGTAGTTGACATTATAGGTATATTCTAAAAATTCATTTTTTATTCAAACTGGCTGGACGGAGAGCCTACTTTAACCGCCTCGCCAGTTATTTGCTTTGACGACCACGATTATAACGCTAATGTCCTTCTTTTATTGTTCAAGTATATGCCATTTATTTTGTGAATTATGAAATGTATAATATGAACAGAAAAAAATGACCGACAACAACTTCAGAAGATATGGATTAACGTAAAGAACTACTACCATGGTATACGCTCGTTGGACACTCTATAAATCCATATTACCGACATCAACGAGGGTTGGGACGGCATTTGCCATAGCATCAAAACCCAATTATCACCTTCATCCAGTTCTGATATACACCAGAACCGTGACTAGCAGCGGCATAGCCTTGCTCTCCAAATAGGCGAAAAAAAACGCCGCTAGGAACCGAAATCCCTAGCGGCGTCTCAGAAATCATCGTCTTCTTGTTGGTAGTTACCCAACCACTATTTCCAGTACACGATCCACATCCTCTGCTGTTAACTCGTGGTGTATCGGCAAACAAATAACTTCGTTGGCTATACGTGTCGCATTAGGCAGATTTTCTGTGGCCGCACTAGGCAACCCCCTATAGGTACTGAACGAACTAATCAGTGGGTAGAAATAGCGGCGGCCGACAATACCGTGTTCGCGTAACCGAAAAAACAGCTCGTCGCGCGTTATGCCATATTCATCGGCATTTACAAAGATGGGGAAATAACTATAGTTGTGCTTCACGCCCGGCATGTCTTCGAAGAAGCGGATTCCCTTCACCGTGCGCAACGTCTCACGATAGCGGGTTGCCACTTTGTGACGTGCCTCGATGGCGGCATCCACCAACTGCAGATTCAGCAGGCCGTAAATGGCACGCACCTCGTCCATCTTGCTGTTGATACCGGGGGCTATCACCTCCGTCTCGCTCTCAAAACCGAAATTCTTCAAATAGTCGATGCGCTGCTTCATTGTGGCATCATGCACAACCATGGCACCACCCTCCACAGTATTATACACCTTCGTAGCATGAAAACTCAGTGTAGAAATGTCGCCATACTCTAGTATTGACTTTCCATTCACCTCAACACCAAAACAATGTGCCGCATCATATATCACTTTCAGCCCATACCTGTCAGCAATCTGCTGTATCCGCACTATATCGCACGGCTTTCCATAGCAATGCACCGGCATAATGGCCGTAGTCCGAGGGGTAATTGCTGCCTCTATTCTATCGGGATCCATCCCGCAGTTACTTGGGTCGATATCCACAAAAACTGGCTTCAGACCGTTCCACCAGATACTATGCGTGGTAGCAACAAAACTATACGGTGTCGTTATCACCTCGCCACTGACCCGCAGAGCTTGTAATGCTGTCAACAACGGAAGCGTTCCATTGGTGAAAAGACTGATATAAGGCACCTTGAGATATTTGCGAAGAGCCTCCTCCAACTGTTGATGAAACCGTCCATTATTGGTAATCCAACGGCTTTCCCACAACTCCTTGAGCATGTGTGAGAACTCGTCCAAATCGGGCATCAACGGGGATGTAACGTTCATTTTGAACCAAAAATAAGAAGTTACTTTCTTCTACGCTTCTTGTCGGTGGTAGGCTGGATGCCCTCATCGTCATCATCATTCTGACTCGTAGTCTCCCCATATCCGTAACCATAACCGTAGCCATAACCGTAACCATAACCGTAACCATAACCGTAACCGTAGCCATAACCGTAGTTGCGGCCATACAACGGCTGCTTGTCATACTTCACATCGTTCAGAATGGTGTACATATTGGGGAAGGCACCGTCCTTATAGAGTCTCTCAATGTCCAGCAACATGCGCTTATCAAATTTGCGGGCACGAATCAAGAATACCGTGTGATCAGCCACATGCTTCACTATGTCAGTATCTACTACCATGCCAGCAGGCGTGCTGTCGAGGATGATGTACTCATAACGTCCGCGTAGGTAGTTCATTAACTTGTCGAACAATGGTGAACCCAGCAACTCAGCGGGGTTGGGCGGCAGCGGACCCGAGAAGATGGAATCAACACCTTGGGCCACCACATCATGCTGAATAAGACTGTCGATATCTGTCATCTTCTCAGTAAGGTAGTTAACAATACCCGGCTTCTTGCGCGAATAGAACTTACGGGTGAGTGAACCCTTGCGCAAATCCAAGTCCATCAGCAGTACCTTTTTGCTAGCCAATCCAAAACTGGCGGCAAGGTTGCTAGTGGTAAATGTCTTGCCCGATCCTGGAACAAGTGACGAGAACAGCAACACCTTAGCCTGACCCTGCTGTCCGCTGAGAAAGTCAATCTTGGCACGCAGATGCCTGAACGACTCGGCAATGCCGTCGTGCTCTTTCTCCGTTATTACAATATTGCGGTCGTCATCGTCCGGCAATGCCGGTATCTCCGACAAGAATGGGACTGACGTGGCGGATTCGATATCGGCATAGCTCTTCACTTGCGTATCGAACAGCTTACGCAACAGATAGAACGCCACAGGCACCAACAAACCTATTAACGCACCCACAAAGGTCATGTGTGACGTGTTGGGAGACACGGGTGTATTGTTCACCGGTGCAGGGTCTATAATTTTGGCATAGCCCTCTAAGGACGGCTTACTAATCATCAACTCTTCACGGCGGGTGAGCAAAGACACATACAATTCCTCCTTAATCTTCTGGTTACGCTGCAATTCTTCAAGATGCACTTGTTTAAGAGGTACGGAACGAACCCTTGCGGAAGCTTCATTGGCGATGGCGCGCTCATTGACGATGCGCTGTTCCAACGACGAAATATAGCCCTCGGTCATACTAATTAGATCCTCTTTCTGCTGGTTCTGGTTCTCAATGGCGCGTGCAGCGACAGGGTTATTCACCGTCCCCATTTCCTTATAGCGAGCCACTTGTTGGGCATGACTGTTATACTTTGTCAGATACGATGCTACCACTCCATTCGAGATAGCACCCATCGGTATCACCTCCGTGCCATCGCTCGCCTTGATGTCCGACAGCAGGTCACGCGCCATGCCCAACTCGTTCTGTAGGCGCACTGCCGCGTTGTCCGACTGCAGACTAGCGCTTACATATCCACCTCCGAAGGCACTCGATGCCATCACATCCGAACTGCTGCGATAGGCTGCAATGGCTGACTCCTGTGCCCCAAGGTCGTTACTGATGACACTGATACGCTCGTTGATATAGTTATATGTGTCGTTGATGATGCGCTTCTTATCGTTTACCGCACCTTCATTATAGACGCGAATCACAGCATTGATAAAGTCGGCACATCGTTGGGGCGAATAGTCCTTCATATAGAGGTTAAGGATAGTGTTTCGCTCATCGTTGCGTTTCACCACCAACTTCGAACGGTAGTAGTCCGTCACTGCCGCCACGTCGCTATGTTCGACATGAATTTCCTGACCCACCGTCTTATCAACAAACGCCCACGTCTTATGCGCCACCATCCTACCCATCGGTGTCATCACTGGCTTGTCGAGCGGTATCAGCAAAGAGTGGTGACCTGGGCGGCGCAACAACGCATGTTCTTTGTCCACAACCTTCATTACCAGATAGTCGGGCAGCATAAACCCACTGGAATCAAATTCCAGTTCCACTGGTGAAATGGCATAAAGGTTCTTCGTTCGCTTCAAAAAACGAGTCTCGGTACTATATACTACATTCAGTTTCAATTCTTCCACTGCTTTCTGGATGGTAGACTTAGAAGTGAGTATCATCATCTCATTATTGATGGTACTCGAATAGAACGAACGGAGCCCCAAGGCATTTTTAATAGACAGCTCGCGTGTATCGTTATCACTAATGCCGAGGTCGTTGCCGCTACGAATAAGTATCTTCGCTTGACTCTGATACACTCTATCCTGACGACGCGCCAGAAAGTTAGCGACCAGTCCTCCGAGTAACGCAAAAATTAACAGCCAATGGATGTTGCGCAGCAGCAGAAACACCAAGTCTTTAATATGAAACGAGACCGACTGCTTCTCATCCAAGAACGACAGGTCGGAATAGTTCGGCGTTGGGTTCTGATTTGTCTTATTAGATATATTTTCCATATCTTTTGATTGTCTGATTTGTTATTGCTTGATTGATTTGTGATTAGATTAATGGATTACCTATTCACTTTTCATTAACCACTATTCACTAATATCACCTTTTTTTAATTGTTCGGTTTGAGGTAGCCCGCGATAGTGACGAAGAATGTGAGTGTCGACAATCCTATTGACAGCCACGATGCGAAGTTCCTCGCCTCACGGCGTGGGGTTTCCTTAGTATAGTTCTGGGTGATAATAAAGTCATTTTGTTGCAGCATGAAGAATGGGTCTTGGAAGACAGACGAGGATCGGGGGTCAAGGTAACGCATCACCATCTTTCCATCCACTTCACGCATCACGGCAATCTTGTTGCGACTGGTGTAGGCATTCAAGCCACCTGCCAATGCCAAAGCTTCGAGGAATGTGCATCGCTCGTTGCTGATGGTGATAGCCTTACCACCTTCGGCACCGAGGAAGAAAATCTTAAAGTTCGAGAACCGCACAACCACCACAGCATCGGTCAACAGGCTATTGCTAATTAGAAGGCGGCTGATGGTGTCCTGCAATTCCAGCCTTGTCAGCCCTGAAACATGCAAGGTTCCCAATATTGGGAACTGAATGTTGCCGTTCACGTCCACCAGATAAGCTCCTCGGCGGTAGGTTTGGTTCGTTGCTGAGGCAAAAGAACTTAGGTTGAATGGTTTTGCCTGTTCTTCGTCCGACGAAAAAATATAGATGTCCAGCTCGTCGTATGGGCAGACTCGCGCCTGAAAGGCATTTTCAAGCTCAATCTGAGTGCCGTGTCGCATGTCCTGCAAGTAGTTCACTTCTGCAGGGGTAAGGCAGGAGGCGAATAGCAATACCGCCAATAACGAAAAGGGTAGTAACTTGTAAATTCTTTTCATAGTATGTTAGTTAATTGTATTGATTAATAACGATGATGCACTTTTTTTATTGTATTCCTTTTAGTCGAAAGTCGAGAATGTTTTATTTTTTATTTTTTGTTTTTACTAATAATTTCTTGACACTATTTTTAAGCAGCTGTATGACATACTCTTTGACATAGGCAAGCCCAAAAGGATTCCACCGTTGAGGGTGGGTGGTGATAAGCATGGCGTAGCGAGACTGGCGGAGAGTCGAACTGGGGTTGTTGAGCTGTTTTATTATGTCGTCAGTTGTGTGGAACACGAGTCCTTTGTTCTCCCATAGTTCTTGGTATTGGGGGATTTTGTCGCGGACACTGACATTGTATCCATCCCATCGGCGGCCAGTGTCGGTAAGGTATAATGTGTGTGCGAAATCTGTGTCGAAATAGGGCTCATAATCTATCCCTAGAGAACGATAGTCATAGTGCTTCCAGAGGTCTCTGCTGTCATAAGGACTACGAGGTGAACCATGCATACAAATCTTATTAATCGGGACTGTCTGGCGCAGTTTCGCTAAATTGTCGCAAAAGTCGCGATAGGCTTCTTCTATATCCCCCCGGCAAGTCGTGAGCGATTCGTAATGATAGCCTATCTCGTGTCCCAAAGCATAAATTGCCTTAACGATTGCCTTATTGTAACTCTCTGGAACCATTCGAAAATAGTATACGGCCTTAAGTCCTAACTTATTCTCCATCTCTGCCACCACTAATGAGTTGTGCGGACGCAGATCGACATCATGCCTCAGCTGAAACGAAATGCCACTCGCCTTAAGTGCCTTCAATAACTGGCTATACTTCTGAAGAGTAAAATCCATATGAATAAGGAACTCTTGTATATTCTTGTATATGTTAATATGTGAATAATAATCAGTTAACGCTACGGATTGGGAGCTTTCCCGACATATCATCTAACTCTCAATTATCAACTACAAATCAGAGAGATTCAATCAATTTATCAGCTATCCGTTGTGAAGCGTTACCATCACCATACGGATTAGACACTTTGTTGATTTTATTGTAATAGTCTGCATCCTCAATAAGCCGACTTACTTCACTTACAATAAGCTTGTAATCTGTACCAACGAGTTTCACCGTGCCTGCGGCAAGGGCTTCAGGGCGTTCGGTGGTGTTGCGCATTACCAATACTGGTTTGCCCAATCCCGGTGCCTCTTCCTGTATTCCGCCACTGTCTGTGAGCACCAGATAGCTTTTCTCCATCAAATAGACGAAGGTAATATATTGGAGTGGCTCGATGAAGTAAAAGTTTGGATATATCGAAAGGTTTTCACCGAACACCTCGTGAATGGGTTTGCGAACATTTGGGTTGAGATGCATCGGATAGACAAAGTCCACGTTGGGATACAGCCTGGAGAGGTCTTTCATGGCGGTCAGCATGTTGATAAATCCTTCGCCAAAGTTCTCTCTACGATGACCTGTTATCAGCACCAGTCTGTGACCTACAGGGTTGTTATTGGAATCGTTTCTGTTCTTGAGACTTTTGCCATCCTCGCGAGATTTTATTCCGTAACCTGCGTCGGCAAGTATTTTTTGCTGTTCCTCGGCAAGGCGCGTGTCGTTCCTAAGTTTTTCCACCACCATATGAAGGGCATCGATGACAGTGTTTCCTGTAACGACAATCTTACTTTCGTCCACATTCTCTTTTAGAAGATTCTGTCGATTAAGGGCTGTGGGCGCAAAATGGTATGTGGCAATACGTCCCGTTATCTGACGGTTCAACTCTTCGGGCCACGGACTATAGATGTTATATGTGCGAAGTCCTGCCTCGACGTGCCCTACCTGTATTTGTTGGTAGAATGCAGCCAGTGCAGCTGCCATGCTAGTGGTGGTATCGCCGTGCACTAAAACTATGTCGGGTTGCGCCTCTTTCAACACGTCACGCATTCCAAGCAACACCCTCGATGTTACGTCATACAGGTCCTGCCCAGGTTTCATTATGTTCAAATCATAGTCGGGCTCTACTTCGAAAATCCTTAGCACCTGATCGAGCATCTCGCGATGCTGCCCTGTCACGCATACGGTGGTTTCGAAGTGGTCAGGACGTTCTTTAAACTTTCGCACTAACGGACACATCTTAATGGCTTCAGGCCTCGTACCAAAGACTATCATTACCTTTCTCATCGTCTACATATTAGATGTGATATACGTTTTCGAGGGGACAGACATTGTGACAGTCTAAAATGACTTTCCCTTTCAGCCTACTCCAATTCTTCATAATATGGTTATGTTTAACCATTATCACCACCATGTCCACAGAATCTAAGAATTGGTCAAAGTCAAGAATCTGATTAGGAGCAACAACTTTGTTCGTAAAGAATGGGTCGAAGTTCTTCAATGGAGAGGCAAGATGGTGTTCCTGAATGCCAAGCAGCTGAAGTGTCGGGCTCTCGCGTATGTCGTCTACATTTTCTTTGTAAGTAATGCCATACAACCCTACTCTATTACTATCTGTAATGCCCTGCTGGCGCATGATTTCATGTATACGCTCCAACACAAAGGACGGTTGGGTATCGTTTGTTTTCATCGACTCGCTGATTACATTGGCCAGTTGCGGGTAGTCTCCCACGAGGAACCACGGATCGACGCTGATGCAATGGCCGCCCACGCCGGGTCCTGGCTGTAGTATATTAACGCGGGGATGCTTGTTGCAGATACGGATTATCTCGTACACATCCATGTTATCGTGGCGGCATATGCGCGCCAATTCATTGGCAAAAGCGATGTTCACCGCACGAAAGGTATTCTCCACCACCTTGGTCATCTCGGCTGTGCGAATATCGGTGACAACTATCTCACCCTGACAGAACGAGGCGTAGCATTGGCGCACGCGCTCCCCCACCTCACGGCTGTCGGCACCTATCGTCCTGTTGTTGTGAACCAACTCGTACAGCATGTTGCCTGGGATGATGCGTTCGGGAGCATGAACGAGATGCAGGTCTTCGCCTATCTTGAATCCGTTGGACTCAATCACTGGCCGTACGTACTTGTCTATCGTCCCCGGTGAGATGGTCGATTCCACAACCACGACACTTCCCTTTTGGCAAACCTTCATGACTTCTCTTACCGCTGCTACCACATAGCTCGCATCTACCTTCTTCGAAAACTTGTCATACGGGGTAGGCACGGACACTATGTACATATCCGTCTTCTGATATTCGGTAGTGAATTTGATGCCCGCTCGTACTGCTGATGCGTACAATTCGACTAATCCTTCTTCTTTGAACGTGGTGCTGCCTGCATTCAGCATCGCCACCAATTCGTTGCTATAGTCCGTGCCTACCACTTCGAGCCCATGCGATGCCATCATGAGGGCTGTGGGAAGGCCAATATATCCTAGTCCTATTACATTAATCATTGTCTGTATTTTATTATTCGGGCAGGATTGCCTGCCACCACTGCGTATGGCGGTACGTCGCGCGTGACAACACTGCACGCACCCACTACTGCGCCATCGCCGATTGTCCTGACATTGGAGAGTATCGTCACCCGTTCAGCTATCCATACATCACTACCAATAGTAAGGCTCGTCTTGGGACGAGAGCCTTGCATGCCGATTGTCTTCGACTTGTCCATAAAGACATGCCCGCCACCAACGACATGTACGTCCCTTGCTATCATGGTGTTATCGCCCACAACTAGAGATGAGTTCGTTATCCTAAAATTGTCGCCAAGTCCGGAACCATTACCTATCGATATTTCATTCTTGCCGAAATACACTCGCCGCTCGATGTTAATCCATTTCCCTGCATTTACAAACAGCATCTTGCATATCCCGCCCCGTATTCTGCGCGACAGTCCCCCCAATAGTGGAAACCTGCTAGTAGGCAAAAATTGGGCAAAACCATAGTAGAGTATGAACGCTATCTTCTTCATGTTTTTTAATTAAGAGTTGAAAATTACGATAGAGAGTTATCCGAATGTATCAGCCAACTCTCAGCTCTCCATTCTCACCCAATACCGTATCTATGATGTCAAAAACCTCCTTCTGAACTCGAGCACTCCGCTGCGTCGAGCCACAACTGCGTTTTGCTTCTTTCACGTAATGGTATATGTCGTTGGGATTCCTTGATTTGTATTCAAGACCCTTTTTCTGCAATTCGACATCGACCGAAAGGAATGTCTCACTGGGGAAGAAACTGACTGCAGGCACTCCCATCAAGGCCGCTTCTCTTGCAAAGGTGCCAGCCCCAGTCAGCACAGCTTTCGCATTGTAGCATACGTCCAAGCCTGGCAGCGGGCCTTCGGGATACCATACGTTGGAATGTCCTTCAGCATACTGCTTCTCTTCTTCATATCTTGGCAAGAAGAGTATGCTATGCTCTGCAAAGCGCGTGAAGAGTTCAGGGACTATCGTCTTACTCCCTTTCGGCACATATGAGGCCTTAAGATTTTCGGGTCGCACTACTATGTAGTCCTTAAAGGGTAGGCGGTCGATGAATCGACTGTCGGGTATGAAGTCGGCTATATATATATCTTCCTTAAATCCGTCGAAGGTAAATATTTGAGATTCTCGAATGCGGTATCTCTTTTGAACCTTCTTGTAGTCGAAGTATGTAGGAAAAATAAAGTAATGGCCCAACCTGTACGAGAAATATTTGAAAGAAATGTCATTGTCACTAAACACTATGGACTTCTTTCCCCTCAAAAAGGCAATAGTAGAGGTATAGTTACCCCCTAACGACAAGGCAAAGTCGAACTTAGGTACTTTGAACAGCAGTACAGCCATCCGGCTGAACAAGCCTATTACTTTTTTCATCCTACTCTTCCCTTTATAGGAACCATAAACTGTGGCATCAATACCCCTTTGTTTCAACAGGGGGACAGTTTCGGAGAAGTCGCGGGCTGTGATTATCAGTTCATGATCTTTTTCCAGATGCCTGATAATAGGTGCTAATACTATTACATGAGGAGTATTGGTGATATCTATCCAAATTCTCATAATATTTAGATATGTATTAATTGAATGTCCTAATAACTTTGGCTGGAGACCCAACAGCCACACTGTAAGGTGGTATATCGTGCGTGACGACGCTGCCAGCTCCGATGACTGCGCCTTCGCCAATTGTCACACCTGGCATAAGGATGGCTCCAATACCAATATGGGCACCATCTTTGATAACCACATGCCCCACCTTGAACGGACAGTCAATGACAAACATTCCAGGTCGATAAAACGAGAGGTCACGCTGATGGCAGAGTATCATCACTCCTTGCGTGACAAATACGCCTTTGCCTATTTCTATCAACTCAGGGTTGTGGTCGTCAAGATAGGCACCACGGGAGATATGGGACCCTTTTCCCACTTTAACCCCACGCAAACGGTGGCAGGCTACTGTGACAAAGTATGGGAATGTGAACATTGTAAGTATGGATAGTAGTCTAATCCACACCCCGCGGATAATCGTCAAAGGCGTTCGTTGTTCGAATTTGGGCATATTTGGGGCTATTTAATTCTATGTATAGCAATTAACAATTGGACAAGTCTAATCATTATATTCATATTCCGACACGCAGTAGTCTTCTTTGCCTGAAGGGAGACAGGGTATATCGTCAACAAACTCAAGGGATATATGCGAACCTACAAAATGATTGCGATAGTTAGTGACTATGTAGTCAAACTGTTCGTGTTGTTCCTCTGGATCTTTAAGCTTCAGGAGTATGGTTATATCTCCTTGACAATCCTGACGGATTTGGAATTTGTCTATCTTATTGTATACTTTCTGATATTCTAAATTATGGTAGTTCAATTCGGGGTAGAACATCATGGGGAGTACGGTTGGTGAAATGGGGATGCCAGCTTTGTTATACATCAATTTGCCTGCACGACCCATAACTTCTCCGATGAGTCTGGTGTGTCGGCCGCAGGAGCATGAGGTTTGTTTGATATAAGCCATGTCACCGACGTGGTAGCGTAGGAAGGGGAATACATAGTTGTTTAGGTCGGTAGTGCATACAAATCCTGTGGTACCTACAGGCAGAGGATTACCTTGCTTGTCGGTGATTTCGATTATGCATAGGTCTTCGGCGATGTGGAGGCCTTCGCGTTGGGGACACTCATGCGAGAGTATGCCTCCGTCGCTAGCCCCATATTCGTCATATACGGGTGCCTGAAACACTTGTTCCAGTTTGCGTCGGTATTCGGGCATGAGCACTTCGCCAGTTGTGAGAACCACCTTTATAGGACAGAGGGGCAGTTCTCGGTTTTCGATAAATCGCGCTAATATGTATAGCGACGAACCATAGCCGCGTACAGCCTTGGGCCGCAGAGCCATAAGTGCCTCGTAATTGCGTTGCATTGCTTGGTCCGTGACGTCGGCACTGCTGTATTTGTGGTTGCGCATAATGACTCGGTCATAGAGGCCTTTTAGCGATAGTAGCTGTTTGCGCTTATTGATGGAACTACCTCCGAGGGAGAATATTTTGTCGCCCAAATGTAGGTCATACCATTCCCATGCGCGGAGGGTTGAGGCTTTCCAACTACTCCATTCGGCAGCATCGGTGCAAAATTTGAGCGGTGTGCCAGTGCTACCTCCAGTTGATGACTTGCGAAGGCGTTTGGGGTTGACTGCGGTGCTGAACATGTCGTCGTAATTGTCACGTATTATTTGTTTGGTGAGCACTGGCAGCAGATGTAAGTCTTCGCGGGAACGAATCTGTTCAGGTTTGATACCGTAGGAGTCGAATAAGCGCGTATAGTAAGGCACGGTATTATAGCAGTGTTTTACCAAGTGTTGAAGCTTGCGATTCTGTAGGTCGCGCAGTCCTGCCTCGGAGAGTGTTTCGTTGAGCCTCGTCTCTTCGAGTTTCGCCGCTACATTGCTCCCATACACCCAGTCGCCCAAAGGCAGGAAGAGGTATCTGTCTAAATAGTTATAGACTGTCATATATTGCCATTATTTTTACAGCTGTTTGTTCTGTTGTCAACCCCAACGATTCTATCCTATGCCGTCCCTCAGTTCTTCGATTGAAAGCCAGTGCGTATTGGAGTCCTTCGCACAGTGCCTCTGCATCGCCATTGGGTACGACTTTAGTGCCGTCTATGCCGCCTGTGACCCACGCCACGTCACCCACGTCGGTACTGACCACAGGACAGTTGCACGCCATCGCCTCTTTGACCACGTTGGGTGACCCTTCGCTTACCGATGTGAGTAGTAGCACATCGGCAGCACACATGTAGTCAACCATGTCGGAGTGTGCCTTATCGAAAACGGGTACGAGTAGCACATCGGGGTCACTCAACAGGGCAACAGCCCGTTGAGCGAGGAAATAGCGTTTTTCGCTCCGCGCAGGATTTGAACACCAGACGACATACCGCTTCCCAGCCTTGAATCCGCATCGCCGACGTGCTGTTTCTTGATCTATCAATGAGAACTGATTGAGGTTAACTCCATTGGGTACGACGGGCAGCGGCATTCCCAGTTGGTCAGCCGTTCGCTGCGACTTTACGATGGTGGCATCCCATACGTGTCGAATGAAGAAGCGAACCCATCGCAATTTGAACGACTGCCTGGGAAAGCTGCCTAGGATAGATACCACTACTTTGGTCTTGGTGCCACAAGCGGCAAACGCAGCCACCAGTCCACATATAGAGTAATGGGCATGGACGATGTCGGGGCGTTCGCGCTTGAGGGTTTTGCGCAGACCAACTATCGATTTGGCGTACGATTTCCACCCACGACCTCGGATGGGAAAAATCACCATGTCTAGTCCTGCGAGTCGCAACGACTCGTATTGCGAACTAACAAAGGCACTCACCGTACCCACCGCCTTGTTACCACTAGCCACAAATACTACTTTCATCTCTATCTCAGATTATTCCAGTACCACTCGCACGCCTGTTCGAAACCTCGCTGCGCGTCATACTGCGGGCAGTAGCCCAACAGCTGGCAAGCTTTATCGATGGAGGCTTGCGAGTGAGGTATATCACCGGGACGGTTGGCACGATATATGGGTTGGACGTTGGCAATGGAGCTGTCATAGCGTGCTAGATTGCTGCGCAGGCAGGCAAACAATTCGTTAAGAGTTGTGTTCCCCCCATACGCCACATTGAAGACCATGTCAGTGGGCGCATCTGGGGGTAGCGTTTTGTTATAGAGCGACGCACGCTTCAGTAGGATGTCGGAAGGGATGGTGGCAGCCAGTTCGTTGGCCTGTATCACATTTTCAATATAGGTGAAGTCGCGCGAATAGTTGCCATCACCATTGATATAGGGTTGTTGGTGATTTATCAGAGCCTTGACCCACAAGGGAATTACTGCTGCGTAAGCACCGTTGGGATCCTGTCTGCGACCAAAGACGTTGAAATAGCGCAGTCCAATTGTTTCAATACCATACAAATCAGAAAACACATTGGCGTACAGCTCGTTGACAAATTTAGTGATAGCGTATGGGGAGAGTGGACGTCCGATGTTATGTTCCACCTTAGGCAGCTGGCGACTACTGCCGTATGTGGAAGAGCTGGCGGCATAGACAAAGCGGTGTACGCCCGCATCACGTGCAGCTACCAGCATGTTGAGGAATCCGTCAATATTGTTGCTATTAGTATTGATAGGGTCATTGATACTACGCGGCACGCTACCCAACGCAGCCTGATGAAGAACCACGTCAGCACCTTCCACCACTCTGCGACAGGTGTCGAGGTGACGTATGTCGCCTTCTACGAAGCAGAAGTGTTCCTTCTCCATCAATGACTGGATATTACGACGAAAGCCTGTAGAGAGGTTATCGAGGCATACCACCTCATGACCTTTGTCCACAAAATACTCGCATAAGTTGGAACCGATAAAGCCGGCACCGCCAGTGATAGTTATTTTCATAAGTATGTTCTAATAGATAGTTAATGACTGTTACGACGCTTTATCTTCCTTGGAAGTTGATAATACGGGAGTCTAAGATTACTCCTTTTTCGAAGTTATGACAGCCGCGAAGGACTTCGTTTTGGAGGGGAATGTCTTCAATGAAGTAATCGACATACTTGACAAATTCGGCACTGAGCGTGGCGGTGGCGGTCTTCCAGAAGAGCGACGGGGTGTGGTCAACGACGTAGTGGGTTACACCATCAATAAGATAAGTGGGTTTTTCGATGGTAGTAGGAATGCTAGTTTCAACACCTCCGTTTCGGTCACATGACACATCGATGATAAGCGCGTTGTGTTTCATGCGATTGAGGTCGTGGCGATAGATGATATGGTCACGACGTGAAGTATCCCAAAGGATGGCGTTGACCACAACGTCAAACTGATCCAATTCCTGCTGGAAGAGCCGTTCGGTTTTGCGGTCGTACTGGCGCACCTCAGCACCCATATAGTTGAGTGTCTTGATAGCACCACGTGCTATGTTTCCCCGTCCGAGCACTGCAGCACGAGTGTTGTAAGGAAAAACACCATGGCACATATAGGCATGGAATACAGCTGCTTCTCCAGCAATCTCGTTGTTGCGCCAAAAGCTGTGCCGTCCGCTCTCATACATATCCTCCCATGCGTAGGATGTGAGTCTGTGAGCAATGATTTTATCGGTGATATCGCGGTTCTGCACGGCATGTACCCAGCCAAAAATTGTTTGACCATTCAGTTGCGACAGGTACTCCGCATCACCAATTTTGGGGTCAGCGACAATGTCCATACCCAGCACAACATCTCGGTTGGCCACACGGATGCCCTGCTGCCGATAGTCGTCATCGGAGTAACCCAACACATCTCCATAGCCGGTCTCAATACATATCTGTTCGGGATGGTTGATGAGAAACACATCGGAAGGCACTAACGCGCGACGACGCTCGTTCTCCTTATGTGAAATCGGCAGACCTACTGTTTTCATGGTTATTATCTATAATTAATGATTTCTATTTTCAGAACAGACCTCTGGTACCCAACTTAAAAAATGCCCAACCGAAGACCATGATGGGCACTACCCAGTACCATATCTTCACCCATCGGTAGTTACGTGCTGAAACGAGTGATATTCCGTAGGCTGCCATCACGAGTAGTATGGGAACTCCTGGCAGTAGAAACCGCTCTGCATTGGCAAAGCCGCTTGACGAGATGATACCTAAATAGGCCACCTCGAACGCACCCATAAGCGAGAGGTCACGCCAGTTCTTTGTTCGGAAAAGTGCGTCAAACAGCGCGATAAGCACGAATACCCCAAGGAAATTACGCACATAGTTACCACCGTTCATCAACTGCTGGTTGTATTGCTCGTCGACATCGACCATAGTAGGAAAAGGTAGGACGAATATCATAGGAGCCATAACTGCACCAGTGGCATATTGTGCCCACTTATATCCTTTGTATACCTGATAGTTACGCTTTGCCGCCTGATTTTCGGAACGGGTTTCCCACAATCCTCGCGCTTCGTTAGCAATGGCACCGCCTGCCAACACAGCCAGCCCGATGATAGCCCATGTGATGAGCACCACACGGTTCCAGTTACCCATAAGACGGTTAGTAGTGAATACGAGGGCGGAGAAGATGGCAAAAATAACAGCTGCGCCCAAGACACTCCGAAAGAAGAAAATGCTGATAATGAGCAATGCCTCAATGACAACATCCCACACTTTGAGCGAACCTTTGTGCAACATACTGTCGGCTTTTTCCAGACTAGCCACTGTGAGGAATATCATCTCTGTCTCTTTGAGGTGCAAGCCACAATACATGATGAGGTTCGGCATCAAACAGCAGAAGATACCCGCCATGCGTGCCACCTCGTCGTTCAGATTGCGCTTTGCCATCCGGTAGACCATCACGCACATCCAAGAGCTGAGAAGGCTTTTTATGACACGGGTGAGGAAGATATTGGGACCGATAACGCTATAGAGAACGGCTAGGTAGAAAGAGTAGCCTCTGTCACCGATGGCACGCGTTTTGAGGTAGTCGAACGTTACCGACCAACCCATCTCGTGAAACCACACTGCTTCATCGTGATACGAAATGGCATCGCTAGAACCGAACTCAAAGGGAGTGCCTGTCTTTATAAGGTAGAAAAAGTAGGAGACTACGACCCATATCAACCTCAGTAATAAAGCTGTAAAGAAGAGCTTACGGATGTATTTGCCTTCTTCGAAAGTGCTCCACTGAAAGGTATAGCGGTGGGAAAGGAGGAAGAAGATGAGCACCCATACAATACCAATGGTGATAAATTCGAGTCCCATCATGTATCGGTAGAATACGAGCGACACCGCAGCTAGGGACATTATGTATATGAGGATGGCCCTTGTAGAGAACTGTTTTGGAAAAAATGGTATCATGTGAGTATTTCAGAGAGTTCTTTTTATTACATTTTTCAAGCTTGCCGCTTTGGTACGGAATCCCCAACGCAGACGTTGCCACCATAGGGGTGAGTGGTAAAACTTGTATATGCTGTTCGGCACATGCGTCCAGTCTATTTTTGCCAGTTGGGCAAGGGCTTCGGCGTGGTATTGCCGAGAAAGGTAAAATCGGTAGAGCCCATTGGCACGGAGGCGATCCATCAGCAGTTTCAGGTCGGCATTACGTATTTCCTCTTCCGCCAGATAGTCGAGATTCCACAACATGTGATTTTCGGGCTTATGCAACCTGCGGGTGGCGCGGCGGTTGGGTGGGAGATCTTGGAAATAGTTTGACAGGGGTTTGTTTACCAATGCCACAGGATACTTCAACGCTATCCTAATCCATAAGTCGAAGTCTTCGCCCATTACCAGCCCTTTCCTGAAGCCGCCCATAGTATGGAATACGTTATGTGGTATGGCCACGGAACTGGATGTGACAGGCATGCAGAGTGTCTTTGCGTATGTCTGACAGTAGTTGATATAACCTCGCTCAAAATCACTACTCACGCCAATGGGGGCGACACGTTTCTTACCGTTTTTCACTAGATAGAACCCGCTGGCATACATGCCAGCATCCGAACATGAAGCTAGCAGACGGTCCATCTCTTCTAGAAAGGTGGGTTCCCACCAATCGTCGGAGTCTAGGAAGCATATATATTCACCCCTAGCCAATTGGGCACCATGGTTACGTGCCACTGCCACGCCCGCGTTGTCCTGACGCACCACTCTGCTCTCCTTATGTCCTTCTAGCTCTTTCTGAACCATCTCAAGGGAGCCATCGGTGCTACCGTCGTCGACAACTATCAACTCATAGTCCTGAAAGGTCTGTGCAAAAATACTTCTGACAGTACGGGATACATATTCTTCCTTATTATATAGAGGTACCACTACTGAAAAACGCACCATGGCTGTATTTTATTTTTTCCTTTCCAAAAAGCCGTCAACGTCCTCAAAAAAATGTTCCACCTGCGCCAGTTCCTCTTGCGATAAATCCCACCACCGCGACTGCAGCAGGGACTCCCTCTGTCGCACATCAAAACGATATTTAATCACACGGGCAGGTACGCCTACGGCTATCGCGTATGGAGGCACATCTTTCGTCACTACTGCCCCTGCACCTATCACCGCTCCATCGCCTATCTTTACTCCATCGAGCATTGTCACGTTGGCTCCAATAAAGACATCGTTACCAATATACGAATCTTTCGACTCTTCATACTTATCATGCTTGCACAGCGTCATACCGTTCTGTTTTAGCGTGGAGTAGAACATTGGAGCTGTTGACAATCCTGTAGTGGGGTGCATGCCCATGCCACAACAGAAATTGGGTCCGATGGAGCAGAACTTCCCCACCGTCACCCTTGCCATGTGTGCATTGGCCGACACATACGAGTAGTCGCCTAGTCGTACGTCATGCAACCAATAGGGTGGTGTGACCTTGTTGTGCCTGCCAAACTGACATCGTGCCAGTTCCGACCGCACCAACGAATACCCCACCGACTTGCCTGCTGGTATTATGGGGTAGTCAAACAGCCTGCCCAACAGCTTCTGGATACGGTATTTGATATTCATTTTCGCCTCCTCCACGGGCCTTGATGTCCTACTATTTTCTTCAACCTCTTGTTCAACAAATGATATGCTATATGTACCCCTCCCCAATGCGTTTTCGCAGTCTCGAAATAGCGAAAATGAAACTCTCTGTCAGCTTCGCGCTGTATCTTGACATCAGTCGGATGCACCAAAGGTAATATCGGAAACGAAGGCCTGTTATCAATGATATTCCCTCGCGTCATACCGTGCGTCGCATCGACCACCGTCCCGATATTGCTCGACAAGTTAGTGTTAGGTACGATGCCCTTACTGTGATGTAGCCATATCGAAATAAGGAACTGCATGTCCCAACTCGTGCCACCTACGCCGTCGTGGTGTACCTCGTCCAGCCTGTCGCACCAATATTCCCGTTCCAGCACACCGCACCCATAGTGATGCAACGCACGCGACAGCTTCCTCCGCGTGACACCGCGATGATGCAAGTCGAATCGTTCCCATGCTCTGCGCCACGTTGCCCATGCGCACAAGTTGCGGTTCATCATAGAAAAATAGTAACTGCCGTCGCCCCATCGTCGCGTATCGACATTCATGCTCCCTATCGCCATCACCGATGCGTCATCACGATATCGCTCCAACAGTTCGCTACAGTACTGAAAAAAATGGGGATGGGGCACAGCATCGTCTTCCAGCACTATACCTTCGTCTACCTCGCCAAAAAACCATGTCAACGCAGTAGCGGGTCCGGGACCGCAACCCAGATTCACTTCCGAGAAAGACTTCTGCACGTCGCACTCCCAGTCTACCATTTCCTCTACAACCCGCCTCACAGTCGCGCAACGCTCTTGATCTGTTGCGTTTCCGGCACGCGCTCCGTCTTGGAACACATACAATCTATCTGGTTGATAAGCGCGTAACGCTTCCAGCACCCGTTGAGTCATCTCAGGACGGTTAAAGGTAATCAACAATACTGGCGTGGCCATACTATATAGCACTTATTTTTAATTGTCACAACACTTTCCTCCCTATTCCTTGACGGAAGCGATAATTCGACTCGCCGTCGGCAAACACAGCCACGATTCCCTTCTCTTTGAGCAGACGCTGTGTCATATCGTTACAACGACCCCATGTATAAGCAAAAAAAGGAATATATCTAGGGTGCGTTCGCAAAATTTCCACACATCTGTTCACCGACTCTTCAAACTCACCGGCACTCTGTCGAGTGGCATCGTCGTGTCTATAGCCGTGCATTCCCACCGTCACCAGCCTAGTGTCCAACATCCACAACTGCTCGCGTGTGATGTAATGCGGTGTTGTTGCGTAACCATCTCGCTTACTAACACCGTCGAGATACTTCGGATTAACGAAAAGTGTCACCGGCACACGTTCCCTCTCAAGAAAGGGAAGCACCCCAAGCACGGAAGCATAACCGTCGTCGCATGTCAACACAGCATACCGCCTCATTCTGAACCATTGCCAGCGAAGCTTGTGGTACGCCTCATCCAACGAGATGAAGCGGTACTGTTCCTTTAATGACAATATACGCCCTTCGAAATCCGCAGTTTGCAACCAATCGACACGTTTGTTCTCACGTTCGTCGAAATTGTCAGACACAGCGTGAAACACAAACACTTCTATCGGTGAGCAACAAAGCTTCTCTATCCTGTGTTTTATCTTCCCAATATACATCATACATTTCACGTCACATTATCACCCTCGCCAGCCTGCACTTCCAATGTCTCATCATGATTAAAATTGGACGGATAGGCAAACGACTTCTGATAGACCTCATCGCACGCAAACAATCCATACTGTGCTACAAAGACGTGCAGCAGCCTGTTTGCCGTCGTGAAAACTGCCTTAGGTTGCGCCACTAGATGCTCTGTCACAGCCAGAAAAACATCCCTTGCTGCCGCCGGGTCATAGTAGATATACTTCACCGCCCACTCGTGTTGCGAGGCACGCAATATCACAAAGCCCACCATCGTACCATGTTTCCGCACCACCACACCGTATAATCTAAACACTGTCATTGCCGATGCAAACCAACACCTGCTTCTCACTCTTGTCCGCAATGGCGACTCTTGCATCAGTGGATGCTGTAATATCCAGTCGAACGTCTCCCTCCTTCGCAACAACAGGTCACCACAAGCGTGTTCTTTTATAAAGGCATACGTCGCATCATCCAGATAGTTCACATATTGCAGCTCGTAATCGCTCTGCGCCAACTGCTTCCGCAACAGAGCCTCTTTCGAGCGTTGATTCCGACACAAGTACTCCCATACGCGCGCTATCCTCGCCTTAATGCTGTTGCCACTTATAGCCTTCTGTCTCAACACATACTGAGGTAAGTACCTCACCTTCATTCCCTGATATCGCATCACTTCCACCGTCGCCTCGGCAGCGTCTAAGTCTAAATAGTCGTCACCGTACAACTCGCAGATGGCGGCAACCACACAATAAGCATAGCCCCTACCCTCATATTTAGGCTTCACATGTAAGGCGGTGGCGAAGTATAAGGTACGTCCAAAAGGCCGCTCCATTCTGTCGGGAAAGACGTATGTATATGCAGCCAACTCACCGTCAACAAATAGGGCGGAGACTAGCACCATCTCATCTGACACAAAGGGGTTATTCACCAATGCATAGGCTCGAGTTCGGTCTATCAGTTCGTCTGACAGACCTTCGGCAATATGCCCTAGCAGCAACCAGTCCTTCAACTGTGCGGCGGTATAGAGCCGCAATTCCACCCGTTCCGTCATACTCAATTCGCTTTTTTCTCAATGGCATCCACCAAATCGCCCAACGTGCGAATAGCTACCAACTCCATGATTTTGAATTTAACGCCAAAGTCCTGCTCCACTTGAGACAGCAGTCGCATAAAGGCAATCGATGTCCATCCATCGACCGTCTCAGCACTCATCGTTGGTTCCACTACCAATTCGGCATTCCCAAATGCCTTACGAACCATCGGAGTCAGTCTTTCAACTACATGTTCTTTTGTCATAATATCTTAATTAGCCCCAAATTCATGCCTCAATTGGTTTCTATCTATCTTGTCGCTAGCATTTAACGGGAAGTACGGACAGTAGACGATGCGCGCTGGCACCATATAGGCAGGGAGTTTCGAACGGAGATAGGCGAGTAGTTGAGACGGATTCTCCTCCTCTTTCTCCACAAAGAGCGCAATTTCCGTTAGCGACGCAGCGTTCTCAAAGGCAATCGCAACGGCACGGTGCTGCCGATTGTAGTACTCGCGAGTATGGTATTCAATCTCTCCCAATTCGACACGAAAGCCCTGTATCTTCACCTGCTGGTCGATGCGTCCGCAGTACATGATATTGCCGCTAGCATGGCGGTAGCATAAGTCGCCAGTACGGTAGTAGCGTCGGACGATGCCATCGACCTCCTTTTCGAAAAACGCTTCGGCATTCTTAGCAGGGTTGTTCCAGTATCCCTGCGTCACTTGGTCGCCGCTGACGCACAACTCACCCTTCTCCTGACCAGTAATTAGCGTGCCCTCTTCCGACACTATAATTGCACGTACGTTGGCTAAGGGACGGCCTATGGAGATGATACCGTTTTCAGAGATGTTTTCGCTATGGCGTGAGAGCTTGTAGTAGGTGCAATAGACGGTTGCCTCAGTTGGACCGTAGAAGTCGTATATGTCAGTATTCTTAGCACATCTGTACCAATCCTCCATCAAATCTGTGGGACAAGCTTCAGCGGTGAGAATGCAGACACGCAAACTGCTACCGTCCAACTCGTCGAAATAAGGTCGCAGATAGGTGAGCATTGACGGAGCCATGGCTCCGAAGGTAATCCTTTCCTGCTGAATAAGCTGTGCGACATAGAGGTACTTGACCATACCATATGGCACCGTATAGAGACAGGCACCATGTGTAAGCGCGACGAGGAATGACTGCACACTTACATCAAACGTGAGATCAAACGCCTGCAGACAGCGGTCGTCGGGACCGACACTGATGCCCGTCTGCCAGAACGAATCCATGAAGGCTGCCACATTCCTACGACTGATAGCCACACCCTTGGGAACGCCCGTGCTACCCGAGGTGAAGAGGACATACGCCAATGCATCGTCGTTGGACGCCTCCCAGTTCTCGCACTCTCCCTGCCAGTCGTCGTCAACAAGAAAGTTATGAGTGTTGACGGCATCGAACGGCGAGGTGTCAACAGAATCGAGCACAGTCCGAGTTTCCACCTGCCGTATGATGCCTAGATTACGCTCCAACGGCTGGTTGGGATGCAGTGGCACATATGCCTTCCCCTCCATCCATAGGGCGAATATTGAGGCATACGTGTCAATATCGTCGTGCACGACCAGAGCCACTATAATGTCCGCACATCCTTGCTGCCTAATGCCACGACGTATAGCAGCAATGCGCTGAGCCAGCTGCCGATAGGTGTAGCTCGTACTTGCAATGCACAACGCAGCGTTGTCGGCATAACGATTGACGCTCTGTGCCAACGGAGCCAGTATGTGATATGAAAAGCTATCTCCCATTGAATATCCTAATAATATTCTTCCCAAAAGATTTGTACCTACGGTCTATCCATAATTCAGCCAACGCGTAATACACTGCCTTACATTTATTGGTGCTGGCATACACATTCACACAATTCTGCAGGGTGGCACCATATATGCGACGAGCCTGCGGATGATGTGTCTTGTGGTAAAATTCGCGGTCTATCGGGAGCGACACCTTGCAATATTCCGCCTGCGAAATTTGGGAAGCGATACCTCCTGGATGTAATCGGTAGACTCCACCAAAGAAGGCAAAAAGATAACCTTTGCCCGCCTTAAGGAGATGGTATATTTCATGCATGTCGCGATAGTAGCGATAACACTGTTGCCATTGGGGGTCGAATTTATCGCGTCGGAAGAGCATGGTAAGAGGCTGAGTGATCCAACTGCTGAGGTACATGTCGACGGTGATGTCGGTGCCTTCCTGTCCCTGCGAGAGGTATCGCCAGCAACGGTCGTTGACAGTCTTGCCAGTGTGGATGTTGAGCCGTTTGCATCGGTGGAAACAGACAGAGTAGTCTGGGTGAGACTCCATGAAGTCGACCTGTTTCTGTAGTTTGAGAGGGTCGGTCCAGTAGTCATCGCCTTCGCAGTAGGCTATGTATTTACCACGGGCACGAGAATAATTGTAGAGAATGTCCATCTTACCAGCAAGACCGCGAGAGTATTGGTTCTCGGTTTCATAAAGGGGGAAGATAATGTCGGGGTTCTGCTGGGCGTATTGTCGGATAATGGCGTCGGTGCCATCGGTGGAGGCATCGTCATGGATAAGTATCTCGACGGGAAAGGTAGTCTGTTGGGCAAGAAAGCCCTCTAGACAGTCTCGAAGAAAGGGCGCATGGTTGTAGGTGAGGCAACAAATGCTGACGAGCGGAGTGGTAGACATGGTGTCAAACTAGTGTGTACTGGGTGAGGAGTGACCGCGTGCCTTCGCGACCATTGTTCATCAGAACGTCGATGATGGAGAGGTTGGGGACAAACTGACCAGTTTTGGTGTCCTGCCTATATTGGATGGGGTTAGTCTGGACGAAGTTTATGCGGATGCTGTATTGCGCGAACTCTTCTGGAGAGTATAGCTGTTGTCCTCCGATGGCGTTGATGAAGTGGTCGGCACCTTCGCGACGGCACATTTCGATGACACGTGCCACTTTGCGTATGGGGCGTGTGGCTGTGAGATAAGGCAGTGGGGAGTAGTCCGACTCAATGTTTTGCAATTGCTGTTCCATGTCGAGGAAGCGGCTGTTGTCGGTTTCGATGGGTGTGTCAATGCCCAGATGGTGGACTATACCAACAATGGTTGCAGCGTTGAGGTCTTTGAGCAGCGAATATTCAGGTGCTAGCAAGTCGGCGATGAGCGTATATGTTTCATCGTAGTAGGGTTTGCGGCTGTAGCACATCTGCAGGGTGCGGAGCAGTTTTTCTTTCCAAGGCTTGGTGTTGTCTATTTCTACGTCATAAATCATGGTATGGGAACTCTTGCAGCGGAGGGGCACGGTGGTGAGTACCACGGTGCCGTCACGCATGAGGAGCCTGTTACGATTCATCCAAGCTTCTTTGATGAAGGTAAGGTTGCTATAGAGAATGTATTTATCAACCGCAGCAATCGCCTGAAAATAGCCTATGTAAGGCATAAAATAGGGCTGCATGATGGCAAGGCGCATGATAAGGGAAGTGATTAATTGACCAACAATGTGTAAAACTGGTCGACTGTAGTCAGAATGTTTGTGTGTCTTATAGTACTACTATAGTGCTTGAGCTATGCGGAGCCGATGGTTTTTACGCATGACGGCATCAAAATGGGTGTAGTATAACTCGGTGCTATCGGTGAGAGGGATGTTGTGGAACAGAATCCGCAATAGCGTGGACAGCTCGCAATTGTGTTGTGTAATGAATAGTGTTTTGAATCTAGATATGGGCAGGGTATGCAGGATGGGGATGACGGTCGGCACCGCGGTCGGAATTGTTGATGCTGCCACAATATTGCACTCAGACAGAGCCAAAACGACTTTACCGCTAAGGGCAGAGCTTTTGTTAGTTATGTCCACAAGTCGCTTGATGTCGGCGAACAGCCGTCCATCTATGGTTTGGGAGGCCATCTATGCTTTTATCTCTAAGCCTGAGTCGACTCCATATTTTGCCAAGGTGTGTTTAAGGAGGCTGAGAGCCCAATGGTTTTTTATGACGTAGTTTCCATAGCGTATAGTGCAGTCAAGGTTGTGCATGAGGTGATTAGCTGAGTATCCGTGCCGAGAGATTTGTCCAAAAGGGTGACGTACATTTGTGACGGTTTATCAGTAGCACCACGTAGCGAGCGAATCTGATTCTAAACTGCTGTACAATAGTGTGTCTGTCGTGTGTGTAATAGTGGAATAGGAAACCTTTATATCGGGTGAGTGCGCGGCGTGTTTCAGCCGACAAGCACATCTGTCTCCCGACGGTGACTTTGAGCAGGTGGTTCAGCTCGGGCATCGCAGCCAGAAGTATCGGACGGGTAAATTGAGGGAAGTAGTGTGTGTGCATCAATGGAAGGAGAGCTAGCCGCACCAGACGGTCATCATCACTGAGCTGTCGGTTGATGCCTTGAGGGTAGCTGATATACTGGTAGCCAGACTGGTTGAGGTATATAATGTCACCAAATTGGAGATGGAAGAGTGTGGCTGTGGTGTCTTCGTAGTCTAGTCCTAATAGGTCAATAGGACTACTGTCACGATGCCTCCGGTATACAAAAGACTGATGCTGAGAAAAGAGGTCAGGATGTGAAAGGTAGTTCTCGGCTGTTACTATCTGCATGTTCTTTAACTTGTTGTCAGGAAACCACTTTCTCGCCGCGCTGAACACTGTTCCCGAAAGTCCGTCACTAGATTCTTTTCCTTCCACAATTGACATGTTTTGCATACAGAGCCAGCAGTCAGGGTGGGTTTCCAGCAGTTCGACCTGCTTTTGGTAGGTGTCGCCCGGTAGGAGATAATCGTCTCCATCCACTTCGGCATAGTATTTCCCTTTAATCAACCTGTAGGCGTGTCCCCTGTTATAGCTGGCTCTGTCGGAGGATGATAGTGGGTTGCAGTCGTCGGAGTTAACACGATAGATGGTAAAAATGTCAGGATACTTATCCTTATATTCTTCCAATATCGCCCACGTGTCGTCGGTTGACCTGTCGTCGCCTACAACTATTTCGTAGGGGAATCTCATTTGTTGCGACAGTATGCTGTCTAGGCAACGGCGTATACACTGTCCATGGTTGTGGGCAACCACTATATAGCTGAGCAGGGGTATCTGCCTAGTGGTATTGTCTAACGCTTGATGTTGCGCCATATCTTTCTCAAAAGATTGTATACTAAGTAGTAGAGACTCCAAAGCACTATGCGGGGGTGCTTTTTCCAATATGCTTTGAATATCGTAGTCCGGATACTCCAGGGTAGGTGATGAAATGATTGCATACGCGCCCAGAACTTTGCGTATTTTGACTGAGGGATGTTGTATTTGTCGCAAATAAGGTTTAGGACGGCGAGGTCTTCTTGGCACGAGACTCCTGCCTTCATCATCTGTCGCGAAGTGTTGGAGGCATGCTGCCTATATCCTGTCAGGACTTCTTTCACTTCTAACACGTCGGTCACTTGTGCCATCTGAGCATAGAAGCCGTAATCACCGCTACAGCGCATAGTTTCGAAGAATGAGCAGTCGACCTGCATGAATGCGTCGCGCCTGAAGATGCATGAACTGACATTGTAGATGGTGGTAGTGTAGAGCAGTTTCTGGACAGCAAACTGTTTGCCTGTATAGTAATGCGTTGCGCCATCGACTTGGTCGACACCTAAGGTTTTGCCTGCGGCATCAATCCATCGCAGATAGGAGTACGCCAACCCCACTGATGGATGTTTGGCAACGGCCTGCATCATCCGTTCTAAGAACGTAGGGTCGGCGATATCGTCACTTTCCGCTATCCAAATCCACTCGCCTTTTGCCAACGACACTCCTCGTTTCCACTGTTTGAATGGTGAACCCGAATTGACTTCGTTCGCCACAAAGTGCGACACTTTGGGATGGGTGGCGTAGGGCTGTAGTATTTCGAGGCTATTGTCGGTGGAACGGTCGTCGAGAATTATCACCTCGAAATCCTGATAGGTTTGCGAGAAGACTGTGTCAAGCCGCTCGCCTAGGAAGGGGGCGTGGTTGTAATTGGGAATAATGACGGAGACCATTTCGAAGGGAGTTTCTAGTTGAGAAAACGCTCTATGCTCACTGTTTCTCGTATTTGACCAACCAGTTTTCTCTAATGATGGACATCTTAGAACTGATGTTTTCGGAGAAGGTATTGGCGTGGCTGTGTTCGTCTATGTCAACATGGAACGTCAGTACCGATTGCTCACCGGCATAGTTTCTAACACCTTTTTCAGCCACGTCGAATTCTATTTTGTAGTCGCCGTTGGAGAGGGTGTTAGCTGGTATTTCGAAAAGGAACTCATACTCGCCCGGGTCGAGGGAATAAGCACCATTTTGGTCGTTGTAATCGGCTCTCGCCAAGGGATATTGGAAAGAGCTCATAAGGTTGAAGCCCACAACCATATGGCCAACCGGTTGGTTGACACGTATGGTGAAACGGATTTGGATGGGTGTGGTAGTATATATGAGGCTACCTGTCTTGGGGCTAACGTTTGCCGAAAGGAGTACGAGTTTCTGATTAGCTTGAGGGTTGGGGTTTTGGTACTCGGACTGGACGACTTGTTCAGAGAGGTACTTAGAGATGGTTTCAGCGGCAGTTCCTGCGTATGAAACAGAGCCCTTTTCCAGCAGTATGCCGGAACGGCATAGTCTTTGTATGCTAGCCATATTGTGGCTGACAAAAAGGACTGTACGTCCTTCGCCCTGACTTACGTCCTGCATTTTTCCGATAGCTTTTTTCTGGAATTCAGCATCACCGACTGCCAGCACTTCGTCGACCACAAGTATTTCGGGTTCCAGAAATGCGGCGACAGCGAAACCAAGACGCACAGTCATGCCTGAACTGTAGCGTTTGACAGGCGTATCGATATAGCGGGCGCAGCCACTGAAGTCGACTATCTCGTCGAGTTTGCGGGCTATCTCGGCCTTGGTCATGCCGAGAATGGCACCGTTGAGGTATATGTTTTCGCGACCAGTCATTTCGGGGTGGAAGCCGGTGCCTACTTCGAGGAGCGAGCCGATACGGCCACGAGCCTTGATGGTACCGGTGGTGGGCCCGGTGACTTTGGAGAGGATTTTTAACAGGGTACTCTTGCCTGCGCCGTTGCGGCCGATGATGCCGATTACGTCGCCTTGTTCGACCTTGAAATCGATGTTGCGAAGTGCCCATACGTACTCGCTGTCGGCCTTCGTGGAACGGTCATTGACGGAGCCGACTTTGAGATAAGGGTCTTCTTTGCCGCGCACGCTGACGGCCCACCAACGTTGTAGGTCGTGACTGAGGGTGCGTGTGGAGACAAGTCCCAACCTGTATTGTTTTGAGACGTTGTTGAATTCGATTGCTGTTGCCATAATATTATCTTTCAGCCCGTAAGGGTGAGTGTAAAAAATCGTCGTATGCCAGACGGATGCCTTCGTCCAGCTCGGTCTTATATGTCCATCCTAGCCGCGTCGCCTTGCTGACATCGAGCAGCTTTCGGGGGGTACCATTAGGTCGGCTGGCATCCCATTTTATCGTTCCTTGATAGCCAACGGTTCGTGCCACCAGCTCGGCAAGCTCCTTGATGGTAATCTCCTTACCTGTGCCGGCATTGACTGTCTCGTTGCCACTATAATGGTTCATTAAGAACACACACAAGTTAGCCAAATCATCAACATAGAGAAACTCGCGTAGCGGTGACCCATCGCCCCAGCACACCACTTCTTTGAGCTCTGCCTCCTTCGCCTCGTGGAAACGTCGTATCATGGCTGGGAGCACATGACTATGTTCGGGATGGTAATTGTCGTTTGGACCATACAAATTAGTCGGCATCACACTGATATAGTCTGTGCCGTATTGTCTATTGAGATATTCACAATATTTCAGTCCCGATATCTTTGCCAAGGCGTAAGCCTCATTAGTCTTTTCCAATTCCGAAGTCAACAGGCAGCTCTCCTGCATAGGCTGGGGTGCCAATCGGGGATAGATGCAACTCGACCCCAAGAATTCCAATTTCTTGCAACCATTGCGCCATGCCGAGTGGATGACATTCATTTCCAATATCATATTCTCGTACATAAAATCGGCCAACGCACTCTGGTTGGCAACAATACCGCCAACCTTGGCTGCCGCCAGAAAAACGTACTCAGGCCTTTCTCCCTCAAAAAAACGTTCCACTGCTTCCTGCCGTGTAAGATCCAACTCTGCATGCGTACGCGTGATAATGTTGGTATAGCCCTGCCTCTGCAATTCACGCACAATGGCTGAACCAACCATGCCGCGATGGCCTGCCACATATATCTTGGAATCCTTGTTCATTTTACTATTCCTTTTTCGAGGTATTCGGCGAGGTTGCAGCGTACCTTTGCTGCCGCTTCGTCGGAGGCTACCTTTGCCATATCATTTTCCACCATCAACTTCACCAACTTCTCAAAAGGTGTCTTCGATGGGTTCCAGCCTAACATTCGCTTCGCCTTCGACGGGTCACCCAGCAAGTTTACCACATCAGTGGGACGGTAGAAATCGGGGCTCACCTCCACCAGCACTTTTCCCGTAGCCTTGTCAATACCTTTCTCGTCAATACCTTCGCCTTCCCAACGCAACTCGATGCCTACATAATGGAAAGCCAGCTGACAAAACTCTCTCACACTATGCTGTTCGCCTGTGGCAATGACAAAGTCCTCAGGATTCTCGTTCTGCAATATCATCCACATACACTCCACATAGTCCTTGGCATAGCCCCAATCGCGCAACGACGACAGGTTGCCCAACAGCAGTTTCTCCTGCCTGCCTTGGCGGATACGCGCCGCCGCCAGCGTAATCTTACGCGTCACAAACGTCTCTCCCCGCCGCTCGCTCTCATGGTTGAACAATATGCCATTACAGCAGAACATATTGTATGCCTCACGATACTCCTTCACTATCCAATATCCATACAACTTTGCCACAGCATACGGACTGTATGGATAAAACGGAGTCTCTTCGTTCTGCGGCACCGAAACCACACGACCATACAGCTCCGATGTGCTCGCCTGATAAATACGGCAACTCTTCTCCAATCCACAGTGACGCACCGCCTCAAGAATACGCAACACACCTGTCGCATCGACATTGGCTGTATATTCAGGAGCATCAAAACTAACCTGCACATGGCTCTGCGCCGCCAAGTTGTATATCTCAGTCGGTCTCACTTTCCCTACCACCTGAATGACACTCAGCGTGTCACCCATGTCGCCATAGTGCAGATGGAAACGCTCATGACCCTCCAAGTGCGCTATCCGCTCACGATAGTCAACCGACGAACGACGTATGACACCATGCACATCATACCCCTTTTCCAAGAGGAACTCTGCAAGATAGCTTCCGTCCTGTCCCGTTATACCTGTTATGAGTGCCGACTTCATAATACTTTTACACCGTATCCATGAAACTCTTCTGAGTCTTGTTAAAGATGACCACGCCCAAGGCAAGTAGCGCTACCATAAAGACAAAACTATATGCCAACCACTGCCAACCGATAAACTCACCCGCACCCAAGGCACCATATTTGAAGGTCTCAAGCACTGGCGTCACTGGATTCAGGCGCATGATGGTATACAGGTCAAAACCTGCTGCCACCTTGCCCTTCACCAAGCTCAACGGATATACAATAGGTGTGGCATACATCCACAACGACACCACAAACGAGAACAGAATCTGCAAGTCCCTATACTTCGTAGTCATACTGGAGATAACCAGACCGAACCCCAACGCCAGTCCCGCCATCATCATTACCAATAGAGGGAACAGCAATAGGTACCACGTCAAATGAGCATTACAACCGCGTATTGCATAGATGACATACACCACAATGAACAGACTCATCTGGATGCCAAATCTCAATAGGTTGGATGTCACGTTGGACAATGGCGTTATCAATCGTGGGAAATAGACCTTTCCAAATAGACCGCTGTTGTTTACAAACGTATTAGATGTTTTTCCAAGGCAGTCCGAAAAATATTGCCACATACAGGTACCCGCCAAATAAAACAACGGCTGAGGTATATCGTCGGTAGCAATACCCGCGATACCGCCAAACACCACCATGTACATAATGACCGTCAGTACTGGCTGTATCACAAACCATAGCGGCCCCAACACTGTCTGCTTATACTGCGTAATAATATTCCGCTTCACAAACAGCGTATACAAATCACGATACCTCCATAACTCTTTAAAATCAACCGACAGCAACTTGTCTTTCGGTTGAATGACGGTTGTCCATTCTTGTGTCTCGTTCATTATTGAAAACTCTGTATTATTTTAATGTGAATGTTTATGCTTAAGGAAAATATTCCCTACAATGCCCCAAAAATACTTCCAGTCCGTTCTGAAGGGATGCTTCAAATAGGCTTCCACATATCTGCGTTCCGACTCCTGGATACCCTCCAGTGTCTCAGGCTGCTCCTTCTCGTAATAGAGTGGCGGCAGCAATCCTGGCTTCGTTTGTATGCGCAACTGCTGCATCTCAGGAGTATACAGGCTGAAGAATTGCCTTGACAATGGCCTCACCCCCACCAACTTTAATTCACCCTTCAGCATATTCACCACCATCGGTAGCTCGTCAAGCCATGTCTTACGCAAAAAAGCCCCCATCGTGTTCACCCTGTAGTCATGGTAGAATTTGCCACTCTTATCCAATCGGCGGTGCTGATACACATATTCCTGCAGATATTCGCTATACGAATACATTGTGCGGAACTTATACACCGTGATAATCTTACCATTTTTGCCCACACGACGCAACTTGGCGATGGGCGACGAACTCGGGATACCCTCCCTTATAGGTTCTTTCGCTTTGCGGGCTATCACTCGGAACTCTCCGTGCGCCGTATTCTCATACACCACCTCAAACCCTGCACGGTACAGACGTCCCAAAATCTCCACCCGGTGGAAAGTCCTATTACGACCCTTGGTGACTGCAAAATAGATATTCTTCAAACCCGCCACCTTCGGGAACACCCGGTGCCACAGATAATGAAAACCATAATAAATCCGCCGTATCCCCCTCGGATAGCGGTTGTAAATAACCGCCTTCTTCACCGACGACGTGCGGCAGCAGCACACCAGATAGCCTCCCTGCGTCAGATTCTCGTTGGCGCTAAACAAAAACTTATCCAACTCATATATCGTATGCAGCGGTCTCTGCACAAAGATAGCCTCATACAAGCCTCCCTCCGCCTCGCACCTCGGAATCGGGTCACCCCCATTATTCTTCACACCCCATAGCAACGTGGTGGGAGCAAACTCGCCACGATGGTCCGCAAACCATCTGTACACCTGCTTAATCGGCTCCGACTCCACATATTCGAAAACCCTGCGCACATCGGCATTCTCTATCTCGTCCGCCGTCAAATCATCACAACCCTCACTCCCCGCCTCGACAAAATTGCCCGATGGCAGGTACATCTTCTCCTTGATGGGATTCAACGGAAATAGTGGTTTCCTCATTCGCTAATCGTTTCTAAAAACTGAGGCGGTATATAAGTGGTTGCAACCGCAGCCACACCTCTAATGCTCACCACCAAACGGCGGTCTTTCTTAATTCGTTTGATATATCCTTCGGCACCCTTGAACTGGCCCTCTGTCACCCTCACTCGGTCGCCCAGATGATACTCGGGCCTGTCGTCACCCAAATAGCACAGACCCTGTTGGCCTGCCGTACACACAAAGATAAACACCTCCATCTCACGGTCGGGAATCATCGAAGGCTTACGCGTCAGCGGATCGCGATACACCCACAACCTATCATGATAGCTATCCTCGAAATGCGCCAGGTACTCAGCACTTGTCTGTAAGAACAGCAGTGAAGTAATCATACTCGGAATAAAGTAGTTCACTCCATCCGCTGCCAGTTGCTCTCGCAACGGCGTCATCCTGTTATAGTATACCTTCACCGCGTACCACCGTTCAATCCCTGACTTCCCTTCGTCTGTCATCTCTCCTCACTTCTAGCGTATATTGACTATTCTCATTCCCATTTCTCACACTCACACACCCCTCGCTACTCTCCCTTTTTCATTCCCATTCATCCGCCGCCCATGCTTAACACACACCATCGTTTCTTCATGAATTACCCTCTCATATAGGCACAATCTCTCCCTTCCTCCTATGCAACGGCATGGAGCTTCTGGATGATTCTTGGTTTGTTCTTTCCCAATTCTACGTCCGCCCCTATCCAAGGGCGGTAGCGTAATCAACCTATATTCCGTGCATTGCACTATATGCTCTGCACAAATCCAATTTGCAAATATACGAATTTTTATAGAAACGTAAAGGTTTTTTATATAATTTTTAATTTTACATTTTCATTTCCCCTCCCCTCACCCGCCCTCCGACCTTCTCTCCTCCCCTATGCCCATGTCGTCACCCTCGTCTCCCAATCTTCTTTCTGCCAAAAAAAGGCCTCTCTTCATCCAGCACTTATCCGTTCGTTTGCCGTTCGTTATCCGATCGTTTGCCGTCCAGGCGACGGCAAACGACCCCTTTATGAGCTAGAATCGGTAAGATGCGGTAGAATGCGGTAAGAATCGATAAAATGCGGTACAATGCGGTAGGATGCGGTACAATGTGGTACGGATGACGGAAAAAAGTTTATGGAACGCAAAGAAAAAAGGGACACCCTGCAAAGGAGGATGCCCCGTAAGAACATGAAAACAAATCTATTACTTTACTAGACCGAGAGCTTTCAAGCCCTGGTTGTAACGGATGTCACGAGGTATGTTGTTGGTTGCAATCATGTCGAGGTCTTTCTGGAGGTCGGGACGGATGGTGCCATTCTTGGCGGCATAGCTGCCGGCAAACTCGATATCACCTTCGCCTTCAACCTGCAGGATGAGTGCGGCCCAGCTCTTCATAGCCTCTTCGGCCTTCTCGACATTGATGACATACTTGCCTTGCTCGTTGCGAGTGAAGGCACCCTGGTCCTGAAGGTAGTTGAAGCACATCATGTTGGCGATGCCGTGAGCCTCGGTGGCACCGAAGCGGACACTGCGCAATATGCCAGCGATGAAGGTGACGAAGGCATCTTCCTTGGTGCAGTTGGTAATCTCGCCCATTTCGATGAGCTTGGTGGTGAGGAACAGGCCGCAAATGTCGGCTTTGGCTTCCTCCCACTTGCTGTACTCCTTGCCAAGGGCTTCGCGCATGCTCTTGCCGTCGGTGACGGTGTTCTTGATGCCTAGGCCGTGGGCCACTTCGTGGAAGCAGACGTTGCTGAAGAAGGCGTTGAAGTTGACATTGTCGAGCTGGTCGTCGCAGACGAGGAGATTGGCAATGGGCATGAGGATGGTCTCGAACTTGGCCTGCATGGCGTTCTTGAGCTGCAGACGGCGGGCACCCATGGTCTTGTGGATGCGCTCGTCGTTGGGCAGGTTGATGGCGATGGTCTTGGAACCCGCATTGCAGTCGCCGGCGTAGTAGATAACGTCGTAGACGTTGAGGTCGCTGGCCGAGCCTTCCATGGCGGGCTTGTATTTGGGATCGCAGGGCAGCTCCTGCTGCAGCATGGGCAGCATGCCGACAAACTTGGCGAGGTCGTTGCTCCACTTTACGTCCTTGACGAGGATGAACGACTCGTAGGAGGTCTTGTTGCCGTAGAGGCCGTCGTCGTAGTTCTCAATGGGGCCGACCACGAAGTCGAGCTTGCTCTCCTTCATGTTCATCCAAGCCACGTCGCTGGCATAGTAGTCGTCGGTCATGATGGCTTTGCGGCGTTCGATGAGGTAGTTCTTCATGCCGGGATCCTCGGCCAGGTCGATGGCGAGGCCGAAGAGGCTGTCGACCTTGGCAAGGCGGTCGGCATACTCGACATGGTAGGGCACCACCTTGAGGGCACCGTTCTCGTCGCGACGGATGACGGTGTACTGGCTGCTCTTCTCGGGGTCGGCAAGGGCGTCGTACTCTTCAGCCGTCATATCGACGGGATAGAAATTGCAACCGGCGGGACGCTCACCATAGCCGGGGATGAAGGGTTTCTCTTCGCCCAGACGGTCCCAGGCACCGTACTGGATGAGGGCAAACTGCTTCATGTGGGGGTCGCTGATGGTGTCGAGGCTGGCACGGTTTTCAGCACCGAAGTACTGTTCCCAGTAGAGTTCGTCCATGATGTCGGCAATCTGGATGAAGATGGGGAGAAGTTGTTTTTCCTTGTCGCTGAGCACACTCAAATCAGTGGTGAGGGTAAACTCGGCATACTCGTCAACTTTTTGTTGAAGTTCGGATTTTTCTTCCGATTTGTTGTTCTTGCATCCCACCGCTGCAAGCATTGAGATAGCCATAACAAAAATAGATAATTTCTTCATTTTTAATAAGATTAATTATACTTCCCAAAAAAACTTTGATTGCAAAGATACATTTTTTTTTGCTATTTGTAAAAAAAGTAGTACTTTTGCAGCCGATTTCGCCGAGGGGAAAGCCCCGAAAACGAACTGAAATTTAACCAACGGAAAGGTGCTCGAGTGGTTGAAGAGGCCCGCCTGGAAAGCGAGTAAGCGTTAAAAGCGCTTCAAGGGTTCGAATCCCTTCCTTTCCGCAAGCATTGAAGCTTGTGAAGCAGAACCCTGTTGTTCTGCTTTTTTTGAATGCAGATTTCGTTATGACACTATCCATAATCACCATCAACTGGAATAACAATAAAGGACTGGAAGAAACCATTCGGAGCGTGGTTTCCCAGACCTACGAGGACTTTGAGTACGTCATAGTAGATGGTGGCAGCACCGATGGCAGTGTGGATACGATTAAAAGGTATGCCGAGACACGCCCTATCAACTGGCTGTCGGAACCCGACAAGGGCATCTATAATGCCATGAACAAAGGAATTGTGAAGGCCAGCGGCGAATACCTGCATTTTCTCAATAGCGGGGACATTCTATTTGATAACAATGTGGTGGCGGGAATGGTCAGTGAAATAGAGAAGAACAACCATCCCGATATACTCATAGGACGAATGTACAAGCGGATGCCTGATGGCTCTATTTATATAAATCCCATCAGCGATAATTACTCGTTTCTAAGATTTTACACCTCGTCTCTCGACCACCCGTCTTCCTATATTAAAAAGGTTCTTTTCGATAAATATGGATTATACGATGAGTCCCTTAAGATTGTTTCCGACTGGAAATGGTTTATGCTGGTGGTTGCCATGAATGGCATTAAACCCGTAATTGTCGACACAAACGTTTCAATCTTTGACATGACGGGTATCAGTGAAACTAATTTAACTCTACGGGATAGGGAACGAAGATTGGTTTTGTCCGACACAGTTCCCCCGTGTTTTCTATCCGATTACGACAAATACATCAAGGATATTATGATGATGCGCCGAATTCGAAACCACAAGTGGGCGTATCAGTTGGTGTACTATCTCGAGCGAATACTATTCAAACTCGAGAAAAGAAGACAAAAATGAGCGGTCATTTCTTTTATTGACGGTCTTTACCAAAATATTTTTCACCGTTTAAAAAAAAATGCGTATTTTTGCAATTCCAAAATATGAATACAAACAGTCTACACATAAGCCCTCGTATCCTTTTCTTAAACATTAAGAAAAGAGATGTTTATGACTGTTTTGTGACCATGGATTGAGCCTGCTCTCCGTGGTCGTTTTATTTTTACCCCTAGGGGCAAAAAAGCATATTTTGGCAATCAATTTTTATTAATAATCATTAAAAAATATAATAATTATGGAACTTCCATTTGCAGAAGCGTGGAAAATCAAAATGGTCGAACCCATTAAGAAATCCACCCGCGAACAGCGCGAAAAATGGCTCGAAGAAGCCCACCAGAACATCTTTATGCTGAAGAGCGACTACGTCTACATCGACCTCCTGACCGACTCTGGCACCGGTGCCATGAGCGACCGTCAGTGGAGCGCCATGATGATGGGCGACGAGAGCTACGGCGGCGCCCGCTCGTTCTATCACATGAAGGACACCATCACCGAGATTACCGGCTTTGACTATGTCATCC
>CAMZFW010000003.1 GCA_947306225.1 uncultured Bacteroidales bacterium | reverse complement strand
GGGGTTGCAGATGCCGTGGCCGGCATAGTAGATGATGATGTGCACATCGCCGTTCTGAGCCTTGATGATGTCTTTCAGCCAGTGGATGCCCTCGTTGTATATCTCTTGCCGTCCGGCATTGTGCAGCACCTTCACATGGCGGGTGGGGATGCCTAGCGTGTGGACGAAATATTCGTGCAGCACATCGCCGTCGTTGCTTGCAAAGTCGCAGTTGGGCAGAGGGGCGGTGTATTCCTCGTCGGCAATGATTAGCGCGTAGGTCTTGCTGTTGCTGTTCTCCTCAATGGAGGGAATGTTGAAGTCCACGTACTCGTCGTTCAGCAGGGCTGCCTCCATGTTGCGGGCGGCTGCGTCGAAGGCTCCATGCACCACAATCTTCAGGCTGCTGCGGCGGTAGTGCGGACCCGTCATGTCGAAACAGCGGGTCACATACAGGTACTCGTTCTCGGTCTGCTTCAATGCGTTGATATTATTCTCAATATAAGAACGCACACCCCGTGCGCGCAGGTAGGCCAACTGAGCGTTGGTGGTGATACCCTCCTTCTGGTCCACCGAGATACGGACATTCTCATCGTTAAACACCGCCGGCATATAGCGCAGGTCGCCATACTCGCCCTTGTAGTCGATATGGCTGATTTCTGCGGCATCGGTCGTCGAGGTGATAGTGATGGTGGTCTTGCGTCCTGCGGCAAAGATGTCGCCCAGCTGCTCGTCAATCATAGTCTTGGTGAGGTTGCAGATGGCGCGGCAGCTGTTCGAGGTGTTCCACGTGTAGGCTGCCGACGGGTAGTCGTCCTCCGTGCCCTCGAAGTGGTGGCAGTTGTAGGATATGTCGTACACGTAATTTATTTCGGGCTTGCCGTCCTCGGTAGTGTCTTCCACTACCGAAGTATTGATGCGGACAAATGTCTCGTCGTACAATTTTTCGGCGTTTGGCAGGTTTATCAGCATTTGCTGTATCTGTTTGTTCATCTGTTTCTCCCGCTGCTGGGCATTCTGGCGGAGGCGTTTGATGATGAACGTATGGATGTCGTCGTTGTACTGGTGCTCGCTCGTAGGATATTGAGGCTGAGCGTTTGTGGGTGCGACGAATGCCACTGCCAATAGGCATAGAATGGTGATGTTACGTAGGTTGAAATGACTGTTTCTCATTGCGCAAATGATATTTTTTCAATTTGCAAAAGTATATCTTTTTATCGAAACAGCCGCCCGTCGTTTCAAAAAAAAATCAACGGTGAATTGTGAATATTTATTTCATACCTCTCACCACAAGCCTATCACCTGAGTGTCCGGGACATTTTTTGCTACTAGTTACCCTCAGCATTTATCCGTTCGTTTGCCGTTCGTTAACCGTTCGTTTGCCGTCCAGGGAACGGCAAACGACCCCCTAATCGGTAAGTTTCGGTAGAATGCGGTAGAATGCGGTAAGTTTCGGTAAGATGCGGTAGATTTCGGTAAGATGCGGTAAGATGTGGTAAATGGCAGCAGGAATTTCTTAAGGCAGCCGCTAAAGGTAGCCCGTTAGGGCTTTTCTTTCAATGAAAATGTGTTGATTTATAATGTGTTAATTATTGATTGAATGTGTAAATGCTTGAGTGAAAATACTCAAACAATCAAGCAATCAGACAAGCAAGCAATCCAATTATCTTAGACGAGAAACGGCACTGCTTCTCCTATTGCAATGCCGTTTCTTGTGTGGGATGTATTGTGGGGTTTCTGCTTGGAGAGCTCCCATAGAATGAGGTTTAGCGTATCAACACGACGCGTTGTGCTGTGGTCTTGTCGACCACTACTAGGTATACGCCTGCGGTGGGGAGCTGGAAGAGTGCTTGAGTGTCGGTGCAGAGTTGGCTCAATAGGCGGCGACCCATCATGTCGTAGACCTCGATAGTGCGATTTTCCACCCCTATCAGTTGCACCGAGTAGCCTGGCATGGTGGTGATGAGGATATCGGTGGACGCTTCGTCAATACCTTGAGTAGTGGTGAAGTTGGCAATGAAGGTGGCATCGGCGGTGACAACCAATGTACGAGGATTATCGGTGACACCGTCGTTCCAGTGAGTGAATTGGTAGCCGTTGTAGGGGTGTGCCGATATGGTGGCAGTGCCGCCTTGTGGATAGGCTCCGCTACCTGAGGCAACACCCATTGTCTCGTCGGCGGAGAGCACGGTAATGGTGAAGTATTGTATCACAGCTTCGAAATAGGCGGTGTATGTGGCATCGGAGTTGACGGTGATGGTGCGGATGGCGTTGGTGTTGCCGTCGTTCCACTGCACAAAGCGGTAGCCGCTGTTGGCTGTGGCGGTGATAGTGGTAACGGTGCCGGCTCCGAAGGTGCCACTGCCACTGGTGGTGCCCATCGTCTCGTCAGCAGAAAGTACGGTGATGGTGAAGTATTGTGTCGTGGCTTCGAAATAGGCGGTGTATGTGGCATCGGAGTTGACGGTGATGGTGCGGATGGCGTTGGTGTTGCCGTCGTTCCATTGCACAAAACGGTAGCCGCTGTTGGCGGTGGCAGTGATGGTGGTGACGGTGCCTGCCAAATAAGTGCCGCTGCCGGTGGTGCTGCCCATCTCAAGATTGTTGCTCTGCACGGTGAGGGTATAGTAGGTGTTGGAATGGGTGCTCTCGGTGACGTTGATGTCGTCGAGTAACAGCCCGTAGGCGTCAGACGAGTTGTTATGCCGGAATGCCACGTAGATGTTCTGTCCGGCGTAGGGACTGAGGTCGATGCTCCGCTGAGTGTAGTCGGTTGTGGTGAGTGTGGTGGTGAAGACGGGTGTGGCAGTGAAATTGGCAACGTTGTTGCCTGTGGTGGAGACGTACACGGAGTAATGCTCCTGATAGTGGGTGCTGTCAACTGTGGCATCGTACCAAGAGAGGGTGTAGTCGTTGTTTGTCTGCAGTTGCAACTGGGGAGTGACCAGCCAGTTGTCGGGTGTGAGGGCTCCGACATTGTTGATATACGAAGCGGATGCAAAAAAGTCGGTGCCACTGTGTGCGCGGCTGCTGCCAAAGCTAGCTGCCCCATGCTGCCAAGTGTGGCTGTCGCCGTCGTTGTCGATATTGTTCCAGCATGACAGAGGCTCACTGCTCTCAAATCCCATGGTGTAAGGGAAAGAGTTCACTGTGCAACCGAACACGGTGACTGGCAGTGTGTCACGCAATATAGTACCACCATTGTTGGCAGCAACAATGACGTTGTAGGAACCGGGCGTAACCCATGTGGCTGTTGCAGTATTGCCTGAGGTGGAGGAGTGTGCAGCACCTGTGAGTGTCCAGTTGTAAGTGGCGGTCGATGGGCCTGCTGCAGTGAAAGTAGTGGCCACGTTCACGTTGGCCGAGCTGGGACCATCGATTATCACCGAAGAAGAGGCACTGTCGGAGAGAATGGCGCGTATCATCCAAGACCGGTTGAGTGTTCCACCTGTGGCTGTGCCTAGTGAGAGCCATGAGCTGCCATTATCGATTGAGACAAGGCTGCTGTTGCTGTCTCCTGTATAGGCACATGAGGCAGCAGGATAAGGTATGTTGTCAGTGTGGAAGGCAATCCAGATGGGTAAGGTGCTGTTGGTGGCAACGGGCGTGGCAAGGTGAATGGTCTGCCAACTGTTTGCTGCACTGCTACTGAATGTGGCAGTTTGTGTGGCCTGCTGTGTGATGGAGGTGGTGGCGCTGCCACGATATATGTTCAGTGTGTATGTTCCTGCACTGGGCACATACAGCATTACGTCACTCACATAACTACGGTGGTGTACCATGTTGGCAGGCAGTTTGACGGCCCAGTCGAAGGGCTGTGTGCTACCCATGCCAACAGCAGTTTCAAAGGAGGCTGTGTCGCAAAATGACACTGTATCGCCGTATGTAACGGTGGTGCCACCACCGTTGGTGAAGATGCCCTTAATCATGAAACTGAAGTTTCCCGACAGGGTGCCGAACGAGCTGCCCCACACGCGGCTGTCGTTGTTGCCGGCATAGTAAGTGACAGCGGCTGGATAGGAGGCCGCACTCTCCAGCATAATCCATATGGGCTGGGAACCGCTAATGGCGACATTCGACGAGAGTGTCAACGCGCACCATTGGTTGATGAGGCTGCTGCTGGCGGTGAAGGTCTGGCTGTGCAACAGGGTGGTCGCAGAGGTGTTGCCAGTGTACACCTTCAGCGTGTAGGTGCCGCTGGCACTGATAAACATCATCACCTTGGTCAGGTCGTGACCAGCCGTTAGGTTGGCAGCGGGTATTCTGATGCCCCATACGCAGGTGCCAGAGCTGCCGTAGCTGCCTAGGCAGCGGTTTTTACAATATCCCAGTGTGTCGCCGCTCAATGGCACAAAATTGGCACGGATGGTGTAGCTGCCACCGTTGGCGTAGAAAGTGCGAGGATTGTACATGAACGCGTCTGTCCATCCGGTGAAGCGGTATCCTTCGTTGGCGGTGGCAGAGATTGTCACCACCGTGTTGTTGGTGCCCGTATATGTGCCTCCGCCTGTCACAGTGCCGTAGCCAATGCTGCTGGCGTGTACCGAAGCCGCTACAGTGGTGGTGTCGCCAAAATCCTCGTTGGGACGAATGCTGACGATAGCACAATTTTTGATGTTAAACGTGTATGTGCTGTTGCTGCCAGTGCCGCCTGCGCTGGGGTTGAGGCTGCCGATGGCATAATAGCCGTCGTATTGGCCTCGCCAACCCCAATTGAAGTGAAATAGGCCGCTGTTGTTGTATCCGTCACACACAAAGCTGTGTCCGCCTGTCGAGTCGCGTCCAGTATAGATGATTGGACGGCTGTTGTTTAGTTCGTTCTGCATTATCGAGATCCATTGTGCGTCGGAACCGTCGCTATAGAGGAGATGATGCGCGTTGCTGCGGTATTTGAAGTAGTAGCGAAGCGCATTCTCGGCGGAAGGCACTGACGTGGTGCCATAGAGGGTTGGAGCGCTGGCTTCGTTGATGGTATACGCAAAGCTGCCGCCTTCGTTCGACACATTATAGTCCATCTCTATTGCAACACCTAAATGGTATAGCAATGTGGCAACAGCATTCACCTCAGTGGTGCTGCTCGACGTGGTGAGGCTGTCGGGCATGCTGTTCCAGGCATAGTTGGTAGTGCCGAAATTGGCGCTCTGATTGCCATAGGTGGAGTGGGTGTAGGAATGAGAGCCATAACCAGAAGAGGGATGGTTCCAGTATTTCATCACCTGCGCCATTGCCACTGCCACACAGCCTACTGCTGTACGTTCGCTATGGATGCTGTCGTAAGGGCAGAGGCTGTTGTACAGAGAACGCTGACCCCATTGTGTGGTTAGCAATGGGGCAACTGAGGTATATTGTGGTGGCATGGGTGGGTTATCGCTAAGTAGGCCGTCCCAGCGGCTTTTACGTATGCTGTCGCCGGGATTGTTGGAATATTGGATGTGCTGACCCGACAGGGTACGATAGAAGTGAATCTGGTTCTCATAGTCTTCCAGCCATTCCTTTACATGAACGGGCATTCCCTTTGCACTAAAATTGTTGTTGGCAGAAAAGCCCAAGATGGGCAGTACGCAGTCGTCTGCTGAGACCAACACAAAGCCCTTGCCGTTGTCACCTACGAAGGTATAGAATTCGCGGTAGGGGAGATGTTCTGATATGTCGACTAGTTGCAGGTGGTTTGCACCTTGTTGTGCGCAGTAGTTCTGGGCTACTCTGAGTGCCGTACTTTTGTCCACAGGCTTGGCGTTGGTGCTGCCACTCCATAGGACGGCCACTATTAAAAGCAAAACAGATAGTATTCTTCTCATCAATATCGTTTTGTTGGGTTTGTATATATGAATCTTGATAACAAATCTCTTCGCCACAATTATATAGATGGTTGTGGTACGTTGTTTTCGAAGATGCAAAAATACGGATTTTTTTTTAATAATAAAAATATTAATATTGATTAAATACTTTATTGCGTTAATGATTGAGTAAAAACACTCATGATATTGCTTGATTGTCTGATTGCTTGAGTGTTTGGGTAATTTGACCGCGGCAGCCACTCAGGCAATCATACATTCAAGCAATCAAGCAATTATTACGTTGTGTGGCTATTTTGTCAGGATGGTGATGGTGAACTTGCGCTGCAGACGGTGGCTCAGGGCATAGAGGAGCAGGCCGTAGAGCGCGACGGCGAGGAGGGTGACGACGGCTACCCAGCCTTCGGAGAGGTGCAGGGCGGTGAGTGTGGCAAAGGTGGCGAGCAGCAGCAGGGCGGGGATGAGGTAGGCGATGAGTACTGCCTGTAGGCCTCGGTTGGAGTGGATGGCGACGGTGACGTGGTCGCCCGTGCGGTAGTGTTGCCATTGGGGGGTGTCGACGTCCATGGTTTTCTCCTTGCTGTCGGCAAAGCCGCAGTGGCCGTGGGCTTCACAGGAGGCGCAGGCACTGACTACGTGGAGCTGTACGGTGACGCTGCCATGCCGCACAGCGGTGATGGTGGCGGGATGGGTTGCTATTTTCGCCATGACCGGGGAGCGTTTTTGCAGTTTTTGACACAGCGGCCTTCGGTGTTCATCTTGTGTATTTCGCCTTGGTATATCACTTCGGAGCGGCCGTATTCGAAGGGTGAGGCCATGTCGAAGATGGGTGAGATGAAGAAGTCGCCTTTGGTATCGAGGTAGCCCCACTGTCCCAGCTTTACGGGTGCGAGGCCGTCGGTGAATTGGTAGGCGCTCTCGAAACAGGGCCAGATGACGGGGCGGCCTTCCATGTCGCAGTAGCCGTAGCGGCCATCTTTCTCAATTAGTGCGAGGCTGTCGTGGTAGATGTAGGCTTCGCCGCGGTAGCCGCTGTTGTCGTATTCGATGGGGAGGATGACTTTGCCTTTGCTGTTGATGATGCCCCACTTGCCGTCCTGGGAGACGAAGGTGCGGTCGTCTTTGAAGAGTCCGGCCTGGTCGTATTGGCAGGGGATGACTTCGTTGCCATTCTCGTCGAGGTAGCCGTATTTGTTGTCGCGCATGACGAGGATGCGGCCTTCGGTCTTGCCGACGAGGGCGGTGTAGATGGGCTGGGTGAGCTGGCGGAAGTGGTTGTCGTACATGGCAAGGCCGTCGTCGTCACCGGCAAAGACGCGCCCTTCGAACATGGAGGTGAGGATTTCGAATTTGATGGGGAAGACTTCTTTGTTTTGGCGGTTGATTAGGCCGTAGCGTTCGTATTTCTTCACCACGGCGAAGCCTTCGTAGAAGGGAAAGGCGTAGTCGTATTGTGGGGCGATGACTGTGTTGCCTTGGCAGTCGATGTAGCCGTATTGAACCAGGGTGCTGTCGATGTCGACAGCCACGACGGCAAGGCCTTCGTTGAACGAGGATGCGGCACGATAGCGGAAGGGGATGCGCTGGTGACCCAAGGTGTCGAAATAGCCATAGAGGCTGTCGGAGGCAACCATAATCATTCCGTCGGTGGGGTAGTAGACCATATCGTAGATGCAGGGGATGATTTCTTCACCTTCGCGGTTGATGAGTCCGCAGCTGTCGTAGTTGAGGTAGACTTTGCAGTAGGGACCGTGGAAATGGTCGACGAACATGTATTTGTTGGGGACGATGACGGTGCCGTCCTCGCGCTTGAAGCCGAAGCGGTCGCCGTCTTGGGTGGTTTGGATGCCGTCGATGAAGACGAGTTCGCAGCCACATTCTTCGTCGTCGACATACTCGACTTTCTCTTGTGCACGAAGAGGGAGCAGGGCTAAGAGGCAGAGGCTGAATGTTAACAGGTGTTTCATTGCGGTGTGGTTTTAAAGGGTTAAATGATGGTTATGTCGGACGACTCAACCCAGCCGGTGGTGCCGTCGGCGATATGGATTTTGTACCAGTCGCCAAGGGTTTCGTCGATGTTTACAGGGGTTCCTTCATGGAGTATCATTTTGTCGATGCTGTGCGCTTCGGGCGAGCCTTTCAACACTATCATGGGGCTGGTGATGATGGCTTTGTCGTGGCGGTTGTACCGAACGTATGAGGCAATGGTGCAACCCACGGAGAGCATGAGCAGCAGGCTGACGAGAATGCCGAGAAATAGGGAGCGCTTGCGCCAGCCGTAGTCGGAGCTGACAAAGAAGATGACGACGAGCGCACCAAGGAGTGCGAAAAGGATGATGATGGCGACGAGCCATCCTGTGGGACTGAACCAATTCACTATAGCCTGAGCCCATTGGACTAGGAATATTTGGGGTAGGGATTCGATACGGTCCTCGGTTTTGCTGTAGCAGAGGTCGAGGTTTTCGCGGGCATCGCGGAAATGGGGACTGAGGCGCAAGGCGCATTCGTAGTTGAGAATGGCTTGGTCCAGTTCGTCCATACGGTAATAGGCGTTGCCTAGATTGTAGTAGAGTTCGGCCGACTGCAGGCCTGTGGCAAAAATCACTTCGTAGGCATTGGCAGCTGCCTCGTAATCGCCACGGCTGTATGCCTCGTTGCCTTTCTGCATCAACTGCTCGGGTGTTTGGGCAATGGCGGAGATTGAAACTATAAGGTAAAGACTAAATATTAAAAGGTGATGTTTCATAGACTAAAGCATTACTATCATTTGCAGGGCTTGGTTGTATATTTGTTGTTTCTTGGCGGTCGCATCGCCTGGGGCGAAACGGGCGAAGTCGACCTCCTGCAAGGTGGACATGATTAGCTGTTGCTGCTGTTCACCTACTTGCTTCTTGATGAGGCATTCGCGGACGGTGTCGCTGCTGAGGCTGGCCAATTCGATGTTGTACTTATCTGCCAGGCAGCCCCAAATGGCTTTGTAGATTTCTTCGTAGAAGAGGTTGTCGTTGCCGTCGTTGAGGTGGGTGGCGGCTTTTTTGAGCCGTTTGCGTGCCTCTTTGGTGGCACGGCGCAGGCGCATACCGGCAATGTCTTGCTGTTGTGCCAGACGGTGGCGGAAGTAAAGGATGAGTGCGGTGCAGACTGCGGCGATGAGCACGAGGGCTGTCCAGAACCACCAGGCAGGACGAGCGGAGTCGTGGCTGCTGGTGAAGGAGGTGCTGCCAGTGTGTATGTGGTTGATGTCGCTATTGAGGAGCTTGACGTCGCTTTTGTTGCTAGTGACGTTTTTCATTGACTTGGGGTCGCCTTTGTTGATGTGGACGGGGATGGCTTCGACATGCTTTTTGACGTAACGTCCAGCGGAGGGGTCGAAGGTGACGAAGTCGAAGGCAGGTATTTCATAGTCGCCTTGGTTGCGGGGAATGAGCACCCATTCGAATGTGCGGCTACCGCTGATGCCTGAGCTGCTGCGGGTGATGTGGTCGTTGATTTGCGGGTCGTAGACTTCGAAGACCTTGGGGAAATCAATCTTGGGAGCATCGATGAGCATGAGGTTGCCATTGCCGTTGATGGTGAGGCGGTAGGTTATGGCTTCGTTGGCGCGCACTTCTCGGGTGTCTACCTCGCGGGTGACAGTGAAGGTGCCTACAGCTCCATTAAAGCCTTCAGGAGCGGTGGGAAGCGGCTTGACGTTGACGTTGATGCTATTGGTGCGCAGGTGCTTTTGGACGGCCTGAGTGGGATTGAAGAAGGGGTCGTCGAAGAGGTCCCAGATGGAACCGGTGCGCTGACGCTGTCGTTGGACGAGGGCAAGCACGTCGAGGTCGAGCGGCTCGATGGTGAGTTTGCCGCTCTCTTGGGCGAAGAGGGCTCCGCGACGGATTTCAGCCACCATGTAGCGACGGCCGTCGACGGTCTCTTCATACTGCTTCACACTGCCGTCTTTGGTGAGGTCTTCGCTCCAGAAGCCCTTGTTGCCGGGCAGTTTGTCAATTTGGTATTGTTGGAGTGATACCTGGGTGTAGATTTTATAGGTCAGGATAACCTGTTCGCCTTGGTAGGGGCTGTTTTTGCTGATGCTGGCACGGGCGAAGAGCGACCGGCTGTCGATGTTGTCGGATTGGGCGGGCTGTGTGGTGCGCTGGTTCTGCTGCCTTTGAGGCTGCCCATAGGCGTTGCGGGCATTCTGCTGCTGGGCGTTTGGGTTGCCCTTTTCTACTTTGATGGAGAAACCTTGACACGACACCCGCTTGCCGTCGACATTGCAACTGGCACCACCTACGTTGAAGGTGCCCTCCATGTCGGCTTGGATGATGTAGGTGAATCCGGTGGTGATGGAACTGGAAATTTGTCCGTTGATGATTTGGGTGCTGGACATGTGCGAGGCGTTGGGTCCCGAAAGCACCGAGAAACCTTTGAAATTGGGTCCACGGAAGTCGTTGGCACGAGCGTTGACCTCATAGCGGACTTCAAATCGTTGTCCCACATCGACACGTCCGGGGGCACGTACGGTGAGCTCCTGTGCCGCTGCGGTGAGCGATAACGCTAATAAGAAGATTATTGCTATTTTTTTCCTCATATTATTTGAATTCGTTAATTAAATTGAAAGTTGAAAGTTGAAAATTATCCGGGTGCGGCAACTTTTTTTAGTTTTTACTTTTTAGTTTAAATAACACATTCAAGCAATCAAGCAATTATTACGTTGTTACCAGTCTTTTTCGATTCTGCCGGCGGGAGCTACTTCCAGCTTCTTGGCATTTTCCTTCATAGTGTTCTTCTCGTTGTTTTTTACAGCTTCTAGCAGGCGTTCGGCATCCTGCTTCTTCTGCTCTTGCCGTTGTTGCTGCTGTTTCTGTTGTTGACGGTCCTGTTTTTTGTCCTGCTGGTTCTGTTGGTCGTTCTGCTGGTTGTTTTGGTCTTGTTGTTTGTCCTGACCGTTATTGCCGTCCTTGTTCTTGTCCTTGTTGTCTTTCTTGTCTTGGTCGTTTTGACCACCGCCACCGTTCTGTTGCTGTTGTTGCTGTGCTTGCTGTAGCAGTTTTTTGGCGTAGGAGAGGTTGTAGCGGGTGTCGTCGTTCTTGGGGTTGATTTTCAAGGCCTCTTGATAGTCGTTCACCGCCTGTTGGAACTGTTGCATTCCTTCGGCGCGGTTTTCTTTCTGCAGTCCCTCCTTGAGGTTGCTGTTGCCACGGTTGTGGAGGATGCGGCTGCGTGTCTTTTTATCTAGGTCGGGGTGCTCAAGGGCGCGACTGTAGTGCTGGGCGGCCTCCTCATATTTCTTCTGACGGTAGAGGGTGTTGCCAAGATTGTAGTGGGCACGGTATGCCGTACTGTCGTGATGTAGCGCACGGCGGTAGTCCACTTCGGCGCGGTCGAAGTGTTTGGCTTTGTATTCGCGGTTGCCCTTGCGGGTATCCTTGCGGGCGTTGCTGTTTTGTGCCCCTGCCGTTTGCGACAGCAGGAACAGGAATAGTAGTATGATGGGGAGTTTACGGTACATATTGTCTGGATTACTTAATCACGTTGTCGAGGTTGAACTTCTTGTTGCGGCGTTCGAAGATGAGCAGTTCGGCAATGAGGCATAGCAGTGCGGCGGCAAGAGGGTACTGGTAGCGGCTTTCGTATTCGGAAAAGAGTGTTTCGCCAAAGCTGTCTTTCTCCAAACCTTCAATGAGTTTGACAATGTCTTGTATGCCTGAGTTAATGTTGTTGGCACGGACATAGATGCCCTTGCCGGCATGGGCGATGGCGGTGAGCGTTGCCTCGTCGAGGTGGGTGGTGACGGTGTTGCCGCTGTTGTCGCGTTTGTAGCCCACACGTTGGTTGCCGCGATATTCGGGAATGGGTGTGCCTTCGGTGAGCCCCATGCCGATGGTGCAGACACGCACATTCTGTGCAGCAGCCCTGCGGGCAGCGGCCTCGGCATCGTCTTCGAAGTTCTCACCGTCGGAGATGACAACAATGGCACGACCTTGGTTCTTCACCCACTCGCGGTCGGGGTCGCCATAGCCGAAAGTCTCCATCGCCTTGTCGATGGCATCGCCAATGGCGGTGCCCTGTGCGCTGATAAGCGAGCAGTCAATCTGGTCGAGAAATAGTTTCACTGCGCTGTAGTCGCTGGTGAGCGGCATCTGCACGTAACTGCTGCCAGCAAAGACCACTAGCGAGATGCGGTCGCTGCCTAAGGCGTTGAGCAGGTTGGCGACGGTGCGTTTGCTGCGTTCCAGACGGTTGGGCTGAATGTCTTCAGCCATCATACTGTTGGAGATGTCGAGGCAGATGGCAATGTCGCTGCCCAGACGTTCGCCTTTAACCATCTTGCTACCTTCCTGAGGGTTGGCAATGGCGATGATGAGGAAAGCGGCAGCCAGCATGATGAGGCCGAATTTGGTGGAGGGACGCCAGTTGGATGCGTCGGGAATCAGCCGTCCGAACATACCACGGTCGGCAAACTCTTCAAGCCGTCTCCGATTGCGGTACTGTAGCCAGATCCATGCTCCCACACATGCTGGTATGAGGAGCAGGAACCATAGTATTTGGGGGTGTTCGAAGTGTATCATTTTCAACTTTCAATTTTCAACTTTCAACTTAGGGGGTGCTACGGAAGTAGAAGAGTCCGAGAATGATTTCGAGCAATAGTGCAATGGCTGCCAGTATGAGCCATCCAAAGTACTCGTCCTTGGTCTGAGCATACTGGGTGACATCGATTTTGCTCTTCTCCATTTCGTCAATCTGCTTGAATATCTTTTGGAGGGAACTTTTGTTGATGGCGCGGAAGTACTGTCCGTCGATGGTGGACTTTGCCATGTTGGTCAGCAGTTGTTCGTCCAGCTCCACAGGGATATTTTGATAGTGAGTCCGTCCAAATTGGTCGCGGAATGGGTAGGGAGCAAGTCCATGGGTACCTACGCCGATGGTGTAGAGCCGTATGTGGTATAGTGCTGCTATTTCCGCCGCGCTCTGCGGGTCTACGGCACCTTGGTTGTTGACACCGTCGGTGAGCAGGATTATGACCTTGCTTTTCGCCTCGCTGTCTTTGATGCGGTTGATGGCGGTGGCCAAGCCGTCGCCTAGTGCGGTACCGTCCTTTATCATGCCGCTCTTCAGTTCATGAAGTTGTTTCAGTAGCACGCTGTGGTCGATAGTAAGGGGCACTTGGGTAAAGGCTTCGCCCGAGAACACCACCAGTCCCATGCGGTCGTTCTTACGCCCTTCGATGAAGTCGGCAGCCACCTTCTTCGCAGACTCTAGACGGTTGGGTTTGAAGTCTTCGGCCAGCATACTGCCACTCACGTCCATCGCCAACACTATGTCGATACCCTCCACCTTCATCTCCTGGCGACTGAGTTTGCTTTGCGGACGGGCAAGGGCGACAATGATTGCGCCCACTGCCACCATTCTTAATGCGAACAGCAGCGGGTAGGCACGTTGGCGGAAAGTCTTATGAATACCTTTGAACAGGCTGATGTTCGAGAACTGCAATGCGGGTTTCTGCTTGCGATAGCGCAGTACATACCACACGATTAGGAGCGGTATGACCAGCAGAAGCAGTAGCAGATATGGATGTGCAAATGTTATCTTCATTCGTCTTGTGTACTTTTAGGTTGTTCGTTGTCGACGGGTTGCTCCTCGTGTTTTGGCGCGGTGAGTTTCACGAAATTCACCGCCTGAGTCATCGACAGGTCGTGCTGGTAGGGTTGGGGCTGTGATTTGGCGAACTTCACCATGTCGGCAGTCTGCAACATCTGTTGCAATATTGACGAGGATTCCTCGGTGTATGCAGCACATCCGCGGAATGCGTCGAGCGTTTGGTCGCTAGTCATCTCGGTCGACGGGATGTTATAAGTCTCTTCCAGATAGTTGCGCACGATGTCTGTTAGCTGTGTGTGGTATTCTTTTACCCGTCCCTGTTGCCACAATTGCTGTTGGCGTAGCTCTTCGAGGGCGTTGAGTGCGCGTACGTCGGCGGGCAATGGCGGGGCTTGTGGAATGCTGATAATGGGTTTGTGCCGTTTAAGCCGTATCACAACGAAGATGATGGCTGCCACCAATGCGAGAATGCCGAGCACTATGCCCACTACCTTGGCAATCTCACCAAAGGTATAGGGCTGGCGTAGAATATTGGCAATATCGCGGATATTAGTGTTGGTGGTGTCTACATTAGGCACATCCTTCACGGTGATGAGCACCGAATCAAGTCCGATATGCAGCCAATGCTCACCTTCCTCGAAGCTTGTAAGGGCAGTGCAGAAGTTGCCGTTGGTGGAGTCGGTCCACTGGCTGACGGCAACGATGTCATTGTTGGTCAGCTCTTCAAGGGTGGGGTAGAGGGTGGCTGGCTCTATAGACAGTACCGTCTGGTCGCCTAGCATGATGGTGGTGCTGTCCAGCTGGAACTTGTAGCGAGTGGTCTGGCTTGACAGGATAGAGTCCTGTGCCGATGAGGCATAACCCCATGCGGTCAGCAGTAGTAACAATAATAGCGTGTCTCTTTTCATGGTTAGTCAGTTTTATGCACCGCGTCGCTCGAATAGTTTCTTTAGCTCCTTCACATAGTCTTCGCCGGTGTATAGCACCGTCTGGTCAATGCCGTATTTCTTTAGCACTTCTTCCACCTTTGTCACATGGTTGGCGTAGCGGGAGGCAAACTCGTTGCGAATGGTGCGGTCGGCAGTGTCAATCCAGATAGTCTCACCGGTTTCGGGGTCGTAGAACTTTGCCAACCCAAGGTCGGGCAGGCGTGTCTCTTTTTCGTCGGCAATGCGTATGGCTACCAAGTCGTGCTTGCCCGAGGCAATTTTGAGCGCGTCGGTGTAGTTGTCGTCATAGAAGTCGCTGAGCAGAAATGCGGTGCACCTTTTCTTGATGACATTGGTGAAGTATCGCAGTGCCTCTGCTAGGTCGGTGCCGTTGCTGGTGGGACGGTAGGTGATGAGCTCGCGTATGATACGGAGTATGTGGCTGCTGCCTTTTTTAGGTGGTATAAATTTCTCGATGCGGTCGCTGAAAAGTATCACCCCCACCTTGTCGTTGTTCTGGATGGCACTGAATGCCAGAGTGGCGGCTACCTCGGCTACCAGCTCTTCCTTGAACTGGTGATGGGTGCCGAAACGGTTCGAGCCACTCACGTCCACCAGCAGCATCACTGTCAGTTCGCGCTCTTCCTCAAATATTTTGACATAGGGGTGGTTTAGGCGGGCGGTGACGTTCCAGTCGATGCTTCGCACGTCGTCGCCATATTGGTATTCGCGCACTTCGCTGAATGCCATACCGCGTCCCTTGAAGGCACTGTGGTATTCGCCCGAGAACAACTGTCTCGACAACCCACGCGCCTTAATCTCTATCTTGCGGACCTTCTTTAATATGTCGTTGTTCTGTTGTTCCACTTTTTGAATTCGTTAATTCGTAAATTTGTTAATTCGTAAATCTTTTTGATGCGCCAAGGACTAACACATTAACACGTTAACACATTAACACATTCAACGAATCACAAAAGTTTAGGGCACGTCTACTCGATTGAGGATTTCGTTCACTACTTCCTCGCTGGTGACATTTTCGGCTTCGGCCTCGTAGGTAAGACCCACGCGGTGGCGTAGCACGTCCATGGCTATGGCGCGTACATCCTCGGGAATCACGTAGCCACGGCGGCGCATGAAGGCGTATGCCTTGGAGGCCAGTGCCAGGTTGATGCTGCCACGGGGTGAGGCACCGTAGCTGATCAGCCCTTTCAGTTTGCCAAGCTGATACTGCTCGGGATAGCGGGTGGCGAATACAATGTCGGTGATGTAGTTCTCAATCTTCTCGTCCATATACACTTCGCGCACGATGTCGCGGGCCTTGATGATGTCGGCAGGCTTCAGGATGGGCTGTTGCTTGACAAATTCACCCATCATGTGTTGGTGCAGTATCTGGCGCTCTTCAGCCTTCTGAGGATAGCTGATGACCACCTTAAGCATGAAACGGTCTACCTGTGCTTCGGGCAGGGGATAGGTGCCTTCCTGCTCGATGGGGTTCTGCGTGGCCATCACCAGGAAAGGCTCCTCCAGTTTATAGGTGTTCTCACCAATAGTCACTTGGCGTTCCTGCATCGCCTCAAGAAGTGCACTCTGCACCTTGGCGGGAGCACGGTTGATTTCGTCGGCAAGGATGAAGTTAGAGAAGATGGGACCTTTCTTGACGTTGAACGATTCGCTCTTCTGGCTATAAATCATGGTGCCCAGCAGGTCGGCGGGCAGCAGGTCGGGCGTGAACTGGATGCGGCTGAACTTGGCATCGATGGCGTTTGCCAGCGAGGTGATGGTCAGTGTCTTTGCAAGTCCGGGGACACCCTCCAGCAGGATGTGTCCGTTGCTGAGCAGTCCTATCATCAGACTCTCGATCATGTGTTTCTGTCCGACGATGTTTTTGCGGAGCTCCATAGTGAGGGCATCTACGAATGCGCTCTCTCTTGAAATACGTTCGTTCAGTTCTTGAATGTTGACAGATTCTTCCATATTATTAATATTGTTCACTTTTTATATTTCCAAAAACAAATTGGTGGCTGCTCTTCTTTTTAGTCAGCCTTTCGTATAACGCAAAGCATTTTTTTTTATTGCTAAATTAAATATTTTTTTAATCTCTCGGGTAAATGGGTAATAATAAACATCCTATGCGCCCTATTGTTGCATAGGAAGAAAAAAACAGCTCAATTTGTATATACGAATAATTGAATTTACGTTTTTACGGAGTCGTACTCCCGATTTTCCGTGTAAATCGGGAGTCCGACTCCATATTTTCCGACTGTATAAGTAGAATAAAGAGTTGATATACAGATAAATTTAGTTTAGAAAACTTTCGTATAAACCCGAAATGTTTTCAGTATACAAAGAGTATTTCTGAAAACAAATTGGAATTTTCGATGTTTTATGAGTTGCCTTTTCTGCTATTACATGCCCTACAGGTCAGTCGGGCATTTGAGAGTACAGTCCTGCCTCCCTTGCTCCATGCTGTTTTATGGTCAACGGTCAATTCTTCTACAGCGAAGTGTTGATGGCATTCTTCACACTCATATAGTCCCTGTGCGTCTGGGGTGAGTTTGGATATGAGCTCAGCTTTGTCGTCAGAGGTAAACAGTCGTTTTGGGTCAACTCGCAGGTTGCCTACTATACCGAGAATCATGGCTTCGATATCTTCCTCTTTGCTGGTCGAGAGTTTATACCCTTCACTTTTTATAAAAGCATTGCAATCTTTACATATTGCATCCTTATGTTGTAGCCAGATGGTTCGGTCTTTTAGGTATTTCACTGCCAGTTTAAACTTTAGCATGTTCCCTATTTTTGAGGCATCGCCAAACACATCTCGTATGAAACTGATGTATGGCTTTATCTTTTTGACTTCTTCGTTAAACGATTCGTCCTTGTGTTCTTGTACATAGTCATCCAACTCGCTTCGTTTTGGAAAGATTCCACCCTTACGTACATAGTAAATAAATTCAAGCAATCGGTACTTGTTGTCGCCTCGGTCAATGGCTGTGTTTGGTAGTACTTTGCGAATATTGGTGTCTTGTGCAAAATAGTCATTTATTCCCGATATATACTCACCATGGTATAGACCATTAAGCACCTCGAATTTTGAGAGAGGGACTCCAAGCGTATTAATTCGTTTGAATATCTCTCGTTTTTTCTCTTCATTTCCGCTGCAGATAATAGTAGTCAGTTCCGTATTGTCTACCACCTCCTGAAGGTCGCTGTCGTAGGCGTAAGCCTTCCAGGTTTTTCCCTCGTATTTCAGATTTCCCTGCTTGAATTTCTTGATAGCCTCGATTCGCTGCTTGCCGTCTAGCACTTCTAATTTCCCGTCTTCGCGCTCCCAAAGATAGAATGCTGGCAAAGGAATGCCTTTATAGAGGCTGTCGATAACCAAGGCCTGCTTGTCAGCATCATACACAATAGCACGTTGAAGTTCAATGTCGCTGATTATAAAGCCATTTACGACTTTTTCATAAAGATCTTTTACTGTCATATTCTAGTTCTCCTTCTCCTTTCTTCGTTTTATAATCATTCTGTCCCAAAGACGACGATAATGTTTGTCACCTTCTGCTAAATAGAATCTGGTTCCTCCCTTTTCATATATGGCATCTTTTTCCACACAATCCTTGATCGGCTTACCGAGTTGAATGCTTGACCCAATAATCTCAAATTGCTTTGGATTGTACTTTTGCATAAAAGTGATGGGAATTCCCATTTCCCCATAATAGTCGTAGGGTATATCGGCAACCGTGGGAACCTCGATGGCGTCATAGTTCACGTATTTTGGATATTTCTCTGGATTTTCTTTGTAGGATGCTGTCAATATCAACTCTTTATCCTGTTGGTCAACCTGCATGTTTGTATACCACATACAACTTCGTGGAGTATTGTGTTGTTTTGGTAAAGTTGTTCCATCGGGACGGTTAAAACCGCTCAAATGATAATGATACCCTATCCGTATGTTGCCCTCTTGAAAATGACGAATAATACTTTTTTCAGTTGGTGCAGTTTGAGGACCAATCACTAAGAATTCTTTTCCATTTTTGATGAGCAGGTCAATAAACTCATCGAATTGGCTGAATGGGGGATTCGTGATGATAACATCATAGAAACTGTAGTCAATATCTTGGAATCGCACACCTTCGCCCGTCTGTGGATTATACCCACTTACACTGATGGAACGGATGCCCCATTCCTCAGCTTGGTTCAACAAATAGTATACGAATTGGCATTTTACCAAATCCATCCGTTTTTCTATCTTTTCTTTAGTACTGGCAATATCAATGTTCTTGATTGTGCCTTCTGCACCAAACAGACCTCGGGCTAATACGTAGCCCTCTTCTTTGTATACAATTTCCTCATTATAACTCTCATCCCAGTCACAAGGACATAAAATACGCTTTCCTCGCAGTTGAGGAAGGTAATGACTCACCTCATCCGCTATGTCTTGAAACAGGGTGTAGTACTCGTCGTCTCTTTTCTTTTTGCTGCCTTGCAGCCGTGATGTGCGTGTTACCATTTGGTTAGTTTGTGATTAGTTATACGTTCAGCTATGCTTTTGAACGTACAGCTAACCCAAACACCCAGCCCTCGATAGGACATAAAAACGTGGACAATCCTCCTCGTCCACGTCCTTGGGTGTTTGGCCTAACCCGTAAAAGATGACAATTCAGAAGTCCACGCTATATGGACATCTGCATTATTCATTCTTTTACGTCTATCTGTGGCCAAACTTCAAGGACGTTCTTTGAATAAGCAAATGCTTTCTCGGTTCGGGATTTCTCTCTTCCGAAACCGAGTGCAAAATTACACAATATTTTTTATTCCATAGAAAAAAATGTAAAGTTACTTCAGATTTCATATAGAATGAGTCTATTTTTTCCGTGTTTTTTGTGCCGAAAAACATAAAAAAAGACGTTTTCGCTAAGTCTCTATAAATCCATATTTTCTATTTCAGTTCATTTATAGTTCTATTATGGTTCGTTTATAGTTCATTTATGTTTATTAAAACAACTGCAATAGAACTTCAATTGAAATGCAATGGAAGTAAGATAGGAAATCTGTGGTTTGGTTGGGTGGGGAATGCGGCTGGTTGCTTTGTCGGGATATGGGGTTTGGCGGGCGTTGTTGAGCAGTTTTTTTATTTTTTTTGCATAGAATATGTATAATACAAAAAAAAAATGTATCTTTGCTAATTAAAATGTGATAATGAAAATTAAATATCTAATTAAATATTAACTTCTTATGAAAAGTAGAAAAGTACTTCTCGGCTTGATTGTGGGCATTTGTGTCTGCTTAACAGGCACTGCTACGGCCCAAAAAGCAAATTACCAAAGCAACAAACTTGTTGAAATCGGTCCCGACAATATCGGTGGTCGTGTGACGTCGCTTGTCGTCGCCAGCCATCCCGACCAGTATTCCACACTGCTGTATGCTGGTGCGGCCACGGGTGGCCTCTATTCTCGTCTGGTATCGAATGTGGATACCGTGTGGGAGTATGTGCCTTGCTATGTCAATGGCGAAGAACTCACGCTGCCTATCAGTAACCTGTTGAAAGTGAACGACAGCATCATCGTGGTTGCAACGGGTGAGAGCTATTATGGCAAAGGTAACAAATTGAACAAAATGGCGGCTTTGGGACGTGGCATATTCCTTTTCAATATGAATACGCAGGCGTTCACCCTCCTCGAAAGAACGAACCCCGGCACCGACTTGGATGCCGACTTTGCCGCTGTTAACGACATGTCCATGATGGTTGCCCAGGGTGTGACTTATGTCTTTGTTGCAACTCCTAAAGGACTTTTCCGTTGGACTATCACCCAGATGAGCGACTGGAATGCTGCCCCTGTCCGCATCTTCGACGACGAAGTGCGTAGTGTTGTCGTCTCGCGTCAGTTCAACCGTGCCTTCTTCTCGAGCAAGGGCAATCTGTACAAGATTGGTGATGTGATTAACAATTCTGCCGTGGTGGACATCACGGGTAGCTGCACTGCTTTCGGCGCGAATGCCTCCGCTATCGATCTTGCATTGGCTCCGTCGGATGAGAGCTACATGTACGCTATGGTCTCTAACAGGAACGGCTTGATGACCGGTCTGTACCTGACCCGCAACACCAACAGCTGGCAGTTGCTGTCTTCAAGCACCGTCACCCCGTTTACCGGTGTCGCAACAGCTAAGACTTGCGGTGCCGTTGCCGTCAGTCCCACCGATCCCACCAAAGTGTATTTGGGTGGTGCCAACATTTGGGTCGGCAAGGGCTATGTGGAGAATGCTCCTTTCCAGTGGACCGTTTCCACCTCTAATGAGAGTCAGTTGAACTCGGGTGACTATATGTCGGCCGTCTATTCTAGCAGAGTGTTTGTGCATTCTGGTATCCATCAGATTGTTCCCGACACCCGTTGGGTAGAGGAAACGTCGTTCATGTATGAGGGTTACTTCATTGTCACCGACGGTGGCGTGTATTACTCGCCTACTCCTTCAATGGCTATCTTCGAGAATTACAACCGTGGTATGAACAATGTGCAGATTAATGGTTTGGCAGTCTGCCCCGACGGTTCTATTATCAGTGGTGCCAATAGCAATGCATGCCCGTTTATCGAGGCTCGTGTCGAGCACAATGGCGGCGACCGCTCCACCACATGGTATGACCGTGAAGGCTCGCTGACCAACCACATGGCCAACGTCCTTTGGAAAGGCAATGGTGGTAATGTCGCTGCTTCCCGTTTCACGCAGTATTCCCCACTATCGCGTCGCACCATCTTTGTTTCGTCCGCCAATGGCTCAATTGGCCGTGCATACGCTGATTTCTCCAACTACACTAATACCCAGACTTGGACTAGCGACAACTTCTTTATGACCGACCTCGTGGCTGGAGGCCCCGCCATCGGTCAAATCTATCTTTGGGAGACAGATAACAATGTCAGTTCCAATGACAGCATGTACTTCATAATTGATACCCTCAGCTACATTAAGCGCAATGGCCAGCGAATCGAAATCAGCACTGGCCTGCAGGTGAAGAGAGGTGACTCTATCATGGTGCTTGACCCAGCCCATGCTTCCTATCCCTTCTGGCATGTGTTTGACCACAACTTCACCGTCCGGGACGAGATGGTTCAGAGAGTTCACTGCCCCTATGTGAGCCGTATGCTGGCTGTCACTGTCGAAAACGATATGCCTCAGAATACCAATGTCTCCTACTGCTGGTTCCCGACCGATTTCCGCAAGGTGTTTGATGCTAGCAACGAAACCCGTTTCTGGAGTCATATCTATGGTGTGAATGGTGCCACCACCCCCCACATGTATGTGCGTTACGTGGCTATGTCGCAGGATGGTGACTGTGCCTTCGTTGTTGTGGAGAACGACACCCTCCAACAGTCCTTTGTGGCTCGTGTGCATGGCCTCTCTACGGCTAACTATAATGCCACAGTCCCTCAAATCCGCGATATGCTCAATTATAAGATTAGCACCCGCATCACTACAACAGATACTATAATGGCTCGTAGCGACAGCTATTACTTCGGGCGTCGTATTTCCTCCATCACTGTCGACCCACGTCCTGGCAAGGATGCCATTATGCTCACCTTCGACGGTTTCGGTAATGATGCACCCAATCTGGTTTACATCGATAATGCCAGCAGCAGCAATCCTACCATCAGCTATCCTGCATTGCCAACCTTGGCTCCCGCTTATAGTGCCATGATTGAATATACTACTGGCGAAGTTTATCTGGGTACAGAGGAAGGTGTGTTCCGTGCAGATAACGTTCAAGGTGCCGGTTGGCAGCCCTATGGCTCCTTCAAGGGCGTTCCCGTCACCTCGATGTATCAGGTTACGAACAACTATTCGCGCATCAAGTATGTCGGACATGACGGTGTCACCGAAGTGCCTTATGTGTTCCCCCGTACCAAGTATGCCTATGCTATGTATTTCGGCACCTACGGCCGTGGTATCTTCATGGACAGCACCCATGTCGTCGACCACACCAACGAGATTGTTGACCCCGAGGACTATGCTGAAGACCTCGACATCCCCACCATTGCCAACGTGGGCGACAACGCAGTTCGCTTCTACCCCAACCCTGCTGTTAGCAGTGCCACGATGGAGTTGACCGTGTCGCATCCCGGCAATGCCGTCGTGCGCATCTACGACCTCTCAGGCAAGGTGGTCTATACCGAGAACATGGGCCATGTGGCTGAAGGCGTGCACACCCGCACCATCGACTGCCAGCAGCTCCAGCGCGGCATGTATCTGGTCAATGTCGTCGTTAACGGCCAGAAGGCTACTTCTAAATTGATTGTAAGATAATACTTAATAGATGAAAAAAGAGGTACTGGTCGACAAGAACGCAGTACCTCTTTTTTATATATCATACCTATTTATTAATAAAACATGAATAAAAATCTGGTTCAAGAACTGCGCTGGCGCGGCATGATTCACGACATCATGCCCGGCACTGAAGAACATCTCTCCAAAGAAATCACTACCGCTTATGTCGGCATCGACCCCACTGCCGACTCCCTACATATCGGGCACCTTGTTAGCATCATGCTCCTCAAGCACCTCCAGATGGCAGGACATAAACCGTTTGCCTTGGTCGGTGGCGCTACCGGCATGATTGGCGACCCTTCCTTCAAGGCTGCCGAACGTAAGCTCCTCACCCCTGAAGAGGTGCAGCACAACGTCGAGTGTATCCGTCAACAGCTGTCGCGTTTCCTTGATTTCGACAACCCCGTCAATGGGGCTGAGATAGTCAACAACTACGACTGGATGAAGGACTACCTCTTCCTCGACTTCATTCGCGATGTGGGCAAGCACATCACTGTCAACTACATGATGACAAAAGACTCGGTCAAGAAACGTCTCGAAACGGGTCTTTCTTTCACCGAGTTCAGCTACCAATTGTTGCAGGCGTTCGACTTCCTTACCCTTTACCGCACCAAGGGCTGCCGTCTGCAGATGGGCGGCTCCGACCAGTGGGGCAACATCACCACCGGCACCGAGCTTATCCGCCGCATGGAAGGTGGTGAGGCATTCGCACTTACCTGTCCCCTCATCACCAAGGCTGACGGCACCAAGTTCGGCAAAACCGAGGGTGGCAATGTTTGGCTCGATGCATCGAAGACCAGCCCTTACAAATTCTACCAGTTCTGGCTCAACTGCTCCGATGTCGACACTGCCCGCTACATCCGCATCTTCACCCTCTTCAGCCGTGAAGAGGTTGAGGAACTCGAGCGTCAGCACTCCGAAGCTCCCGAGCGTCGCGTTCTCCAACGGGCATTGGCAAAGGACATCACCTGCCGCGTCCACTCCGAGCAAGATTACGAGACTGCCGTTGCTGCCTCTGAACTCCTTTTTGGCAAGGGCACCACCGAGCAGCTCAATAGCCTCGACCGCGACACGCTGCTCTCCGTCTTCGACGGTGTTCCGCAGTATACCGTCAGTCGCAGCACTCTCGATGCAGGTGTCAGCCTCATCGACCTCGCTGCCGAAGTGGGCATGTTCGCTTCCAAGGGCGAAATCCGTCGTGAGCTTAAGCAGAACTCCATTTCAGTCAACAAGATTAAGGTGGGTGAAGACTGCCGTCTCACAGCCGACAATATCCTCTCCTGCGGTAGCATCCTGGTGCAGAAGGGAAAGAAAAACTACTACCTGCTCAATATCGTGAGCTGATGGTTGGAAGTTTCCATCCACACAACAAATCTGTGTCAACAAATATTAAAAAGGGCGGTCCATGCGGGCCGCCCTTTGTTGTAGGGCTCAAATTTGGACAATCCTTATACTTTCGATATTATTCCACCCCCCGTAGCCATATTGGTGCAGGCCGCAACCGTTTAGATAGTAGGTACTTTTTAAATCTATGTCCTTGGCCGAAAGCGAGTGCCAGCCACCATATCTTTTCTCTGTACGTCGAAACAAAAGCACCATTGCCAAGGAGCATCACTTTATTCAGTTCAGGGTAGGTACGTCGCCACAATCTGCAATATTTCAATTTGTTCATCAATGGAAACAATTCATTTCTTGTCCGTGCCTTATTTACAATAATCCCATACTGATATTTTTCACTCACCCCTTGCTGCTCAAAAAAGCGAAATAGCACTTGATTGTTTTGCTCTACGGCACAAAACCTTTTCAATCGATGTTCTTCACTTCTCTTATTAGCTTTCGAATTAGGATAACGATAATAGTTGTAAAGCGGCTCTTCCACTCCCGCTATCTTTTTAGCATAAAATGTCGCTACCGAAGTAATAATCACATCTTCTGCATGGCTTGTCACTGGCCATATCATTTTACCACTCATCAATAACTCTCTCCTCATCATTCTGCACCATACATTCGGCCAACCTATTCTGTTCAACGTGGCATCTCGCATAGCCTCGGAGTCTCCTAAAGTGTTTAAAGGTACCGGCATAAAATAGTACCGATTATTATCACGATAATGCCAAAAACCACACAACACTATATCAGCATCCGTCTCTTTTGCCTTAGCATACATCGCTTCTGCCATACGTTCCTCCGCATAGTCATCTCCATCGATGTTGATGACATACTCTCCCGTCGCAGCCTTGGCACCGTCCCTTCGCACAACATGTGTCCCCGTGTTTTCACTATGCTGCACAATCTTCACTTGTTGTTTTCTTTCGGGGTACTCCTCTAAGGCTCGTAAGGCAATGTCAATACTGTCGTCAGGCGAACAGTCATTCACCAACACAATCTCAATGTCTTCCAGTGTTTGGCCATATAAGCTGCGGACGCACCTTTCTATATAAGCTGCAACTTCATATACAGCTACTACAAACGAGACTTTTGGCATAGGCTTCTTGGTTTCTTTCTCAATGATGTGTCCTTTCGTGATGTTGAGCTGTTGATATAATTATAACCCCACACCAAAAATGCTGTGTGGGGTTATGCGTATTCAGCATCTTCGATGCTGATGACAAATCAGTTCACTACCAATAGAGCCTTTTTTATAATTCGTCCACCACCTCAATAATCTTGCAGTTGGTCTCAAACGAAATAATCTTCACATCGGTCTCTTTCTTGCAGAAGAGGCAGCATTTCTTACGGGCAATGCGGCACTGGTAGGTCATCTTTCCCTTTAGGTTGCGGACATAAATCTCAGTGATTTTGTGTTTCGGGTACATCGATGCCACCGAGTCCTTAATGTCGTGGGGATAGTATTTCTCCTCAATGTAGTAGCGTTCCTCAGAGGTTTTGGGAGTGAAGCGGATAGCCTGTTTGTCGCCGTCGCTGTTGATAAAAGTCGCCATATAGGCGGAGCTGTCAACAGCCATAGTCCACGTGACATTTTTGGCCTCTCTAGCCTGATTCTGGAAATCCTTCACATAGCGTGTAGGCACGTCGCTCTCCTTTACGCTCTTTTCCTTTTGGGCAAAAACCATTGTCTGGCACATCATAACAAGTGCTGCAAGAACAATTATCTTCTTCATTTTGTGTGTTTTATTTTGGTGTTAATATTTTCGTTTCAACATACAAAGATACTAAATATTTATTATTCCGCCAAAATAATTACGATATTTCTTATTTTTTATATGATGCATAATATGATTTTCCTTTTTTTTGATACCGCATTCTACCGCATCGTACCGCATTTTACCGCATTTTACCGATTCCTACCGCATCTTACCGAAACTTACCGCATTCTACCGATTGGGGGGTCGTTTGCCGTCGCTAGAACGGCAAACGATCGGATAACGAACGGCAAACGAACGGTTAAGTGCAAAAGAAAAACGGCCTCAAAATGGGGTTGAGGGAATCTGGGTTTTGTCGAATGGCAATCGAAAACAATGTGTCGACTTGTGCGAGTTTTCGGTTGAAGCCGAAAAAACATTGATGGCGAGATGCCCCTGTCGGTTAGGGGAACGGTGCTTGTGTTGGCTATAGTAATCTGATTTGTAATAGTGTGTAAATATTTTGCCAAACTATTTGGTATATTCGACAATATTGTGTAATTTTGCATTTTGAAATTAGTGCTGCCTTAGGCAGACAACAACGTAATAGACAACACTCAAAAACATACTATTTATGACATCTACATTGTTAATCATCGTCCTAGTCGTGGGGTTGCTGTTGCTGGCCCTTGAGATTGTCGCATTGCCCGGTGGCATAGCCGGTGCGTTCGGACTGTTGCTTACTGGATTTGGCGTGTGGCAGAGCTATCTGATGTGGGGGCCGCGTGTTGGAAACATCATCCTATGTATCTGTGCTGCCATTACGGTAGTGCTGCTAGCCCTTTTCATGAAGGCAAAGACATGGTACGGTCAATCAGGTGGACCAGGTGACACTGGCTGTCGGAGCCCGCGGCACCACGGTGGCGCGCTTAGCACCTACGGGCAAAGCACTGTTCGACGGGCAGCTGGTGGAAGTCCACGCCATCAACAAGTTTATCGACCCCGACCGTCCCATCGAGGTGGTGTCGGTGGAGGGCTACCGTATAGATGTGTGCGAGATAGAGGACAAGAGATTTGATTAATTTGATTGTCGAACTATTCGGACACTTCAGATAGTCCAGTCAAGTCAGACTATTCGGACAAACTATAGAAAATAATAACCTTTAATAAATCAAGTAACATGACAATTACAAGCATCATCCTCTGCGTGTTGATATTCATCGCGCTTATCCTATTCCTCTATTTGGTGCCAGTAGGCCTGTGGTTCCAGGCACTGGTGTCGGGCGTGCATTGCTCGCTGATACAGCTGATGTTTATGCGTTTCCGTAAGGTACCGCCTAGTGTTATCGTGAACAACATGATTAACGCCACCAAGGCGGGTTTAAAGCTTACACAGAACGAGTTAGAGGCGCACTATCTGGCCGGCGGTAACGTGGGCAGCGTGGTGCAGGCCCTGATTTCAGCCAACAAGGCTAATATGAATCTCGACTTCCGCACCGCCACCGCCATCGACTTGGCAGGCCGCGACGTGCTGAAAGCCGTGCACACATCGGTCAACCCCAAGGTTATCGACACGCCTCCTGTGGCAGCCGTTGCCAAGGACGGTATTCAGCTGATAGCCAAGGCGCGTGTCACCGTGCGTACCAACATCAAGCAGTTGGTAGGCGGTGCTGGCGAGGAGACCATTCTGGCACGTGTCGGTGAAGGTATTGTGAGTTCCATCGGCTCAGCGGTGACGCACAAAGAGGTGCTGGAGAACCCCGACAGCATCTCGAAACTGGTGCTGACCAAGGGCTTGGACAGCGGCACGGCATTTGAGATTCTCTCTATCGATATTGCCGACATCGACGTGGGTAAGAACATCGGTGCACAGCTGCAGATGGACCAAGCCAACGCGGACAAGAACATCGCGCAGGCAAAGGCTGAGGAACGTCGTGCCATGGCTGTTGCACAGGAACAGGAAATGAAGGCGAAGTCGCAAGAGGCTCGTGCCAAGGTTATCGAGGCAGAGGCAGAGGTGCCCAAGGCGATGGCTGACGCGTTCCGCAGCGGCAACCTCGGCATCATGGACTATTACCGTATGAAGAACATACAGGCCGACACCGATATGCGTGAGAGCATTGCCCGGCCTGGCGGAGTCAAACCCATACAGCCCAAGTCGCCAGACCAAAAATAGTAACAAATGTGATAAATGATAGACTCCATCGTCGGGACTGCCCGAGTGGACAACCGATGATGGAGTTTTTTCACAATAAGAGTTCTATGATTATGAAACGGTTGTCATCAATGGTACTGCTATTGTTTGTAGGACTTGCCGGCCTGCACGCACAAAACAGCCTGAACGGCAGGCCCGATGCCGTAGTGGGCACCTATCGCGTGGTGCATGACGGCGAGGTGTCGAAGGTGCGCGTGTATAAGTGCAGCGACGGCAGCTATGCGGCGCAGTGCATCTATCTGCAAGACAGTATCGACAAGAAGTCGGGCAAGATACGTCTGGACACGAAAAACCCCGACAAGAACCTACGCAATGTGCCTTGCAACAGGGTGGTTATCCTTCGTGACCTGCGTTACAACGCCAAGAAACAGCGTTGGGACGGAGGCCGTATCTACGACCCCACACGTGGCATCAAGGCGCAATGTACCTGTGAGTTTATGCCCGACGGCAGGCTGAAACTGCGAGGCTCTGTGCTAGGAATAGGAGAAACAATCTATTGGATTAAACTTTGATATATTAGTTTTTGATTATGAAAAGATATAGTCTGTTTTTCGCGGTGGCCTTGATATGTGGCACTATTGCGAAGGCACAGAGCCATTTCACTGAGCGGGACACAATTGATGTGTTGCATTATGATATACGTCTTGATATGGGACATCATCAAGCACGTCACATACAAGGGTCGTGCGAGGTGACGTTGCAGTTGCTGCAGTCGACAGAGCAGGTGGCTCTCGGGTTGGAGGCTGCCACGATTGACTCTGTGTTGGTGGACGATGTGCTGGTTGCCGCCTCGGCGGTGTACTACGACCGCCACCAGTTGCGCATACCTGTTGAGGGTGGGGTAGGAGACACATTGCGGGTGAAGGTGTGCTATGGCAGTTATGGTTGGCAAGGAAGCGACGGTGGCTTTTGGTGCGATCCAGATAAGTTCTACAACCTTGGCGAGGATCGGCATGTGAGGCCATTCAGTATGGGTAGGAGTTGGTTCCCATGCAGCGACAGTGTTTATGACCGAGCCACCTATTCCTATGCCATCACTACGGCACCAGGATGGTCGGCCTTTTGCAGTGGCGAGCACGACAGCACTGTTACCCATGCCGATTCGAGCCAGACATTCTACTATACGTTACACCACCCTGTGTCCACTTATCAGGTGGGTGTCAATGCGGCACCCTACCATGTCTACCGCCGTGAAGTGCAAGGACATTATGGCACCTACCCTCTGCGTGTTGCCAGCTTCAATCCCGACAACGCCGATGTGGCAGAGTGCTTTGCCTCGTTCGATAGCACGCTGACTCGGTTTGAGCGGTGGTTTGGGCCCTATCGCTGGGGCGGCATCGGGTTCAGTGCCGGAGGCGATAATGTGGGAATGGAGCATGTGAATAATATCTGCATTCATTCCGATGTATCGACACGCTATTCTAGTATGGATTATCTAATAGACCATGAGTTTGCCCATCAGTGGTTTGGTAATCTGATTACGTGCGACAATTTGCGCGACATGTGGTTTAACGAAGGAGGTGCCACCTTTGCCGACCAGATGGTGGTGGGCAAGACCTACGACCGCAATTCGTCGCTGCCATATGCCAAGCTGCGGGTAATGTCACAATTGCCCAAAGACGAGGATGGTTTTCATCCGCTGTGCGGTATGCCGCAGGAGTATTCGTTCATGTCCAACACCTATCATAAGGGTGCTATGGTGTTTCACGAACTGCGCCATCTGTTGGGGGATTCGGTGTTTTTCGATATGATACGGACGTTGTTTGCCCGCAACGCCTATACCAATATGGACAGTTATCAGTTGCGCGACTCGATGAGCCGGTACAGCGGTGTGGATTTGACTGATTTCTATGATTTTCACGTCTTCTCGCCCGGCTATGCGAGCTACCATGTGGACTCGTTGCATACCGTCGACGGGACCACCACCGTGTGGATGAGCCAGTTGCTGTGGGGTGCTCCAAGATATTGTGCGCAGGCCCGTGTGCCAGTCACGTTCTTTACCGAAGGGGGCGACAGCATTACACGCGACGTGGTCAGCCACGGTCGTTATTCGCAGGGTCAGTTTCGGCTGCCCTTCACGCCTGATTACGCCATTGTGGACTATTATGGTGTCACGGCTGCCGCCAATATTACGGATGAAGTGGTCGTTGCCTCAAGTCAGGCAAGGCCATATAACGCCACGCATATAGAATTCAGGCCGTCGCGTATGGCAGACACCTTACGGCTGAAAGCGACCTTGCAGCTGGGACGTTCCGACGACCCGCTGCCAGCCGGTATCAAACGTTGGTGCAGCCGTCGATGGATAATCAACGGGCATGTGCCACAAGGCTACAACGGCAATACGCTCTTCTATTTTGGCGACAACTATTGGGTAAATGACATGGATTTTTATACAGGCACGTCATGTCACGATTCTATCCGTCTGTTTTACCGCAAGGATGCCAGCCAGCCCTGGCAATTGAAAAGAAACACCGCTATCGGAAGAAATGGTGGTGGCACGACCTTTCTGAGCTCTAGTGGGCTGCAGTCGGGTGAGTACATCCTTGCCGTGGTGGATGCGGCCTTGCTGGGTATTGACGCTGGCGGAGTACTCCAACCGCCTGCTGGGGCTACGCTCACACTATTGCCCAATCCGGCACAGGGCTCGACAGAGGTGTGTCTGCAAGGTGTGGTGGGCAAGGGCGAATTGCGCGTATTGGATGCGACAGGCCGAGAGGTGTACCGTCAGGCCATGAATAAGCAGCGGTGTACGCTCTCGACTGCAGCGTTCCCCGCTGGGCTGTATTTCGTTACCTATACATCGCCGGAAGGCGTTTGTACACAGAAGCTTGTCGTGCATTAGGGGCTGAGATTGCGTATGACATGAAAGACTTTTTTTCGCAAAATGCGAAAAAAAAGTCTTTCGTTTAAAAAAAAAGTTGTATTTTTGAATCCCGTATTTTGTAACTCCAACACATAAGGAATATGAAACACGGATTTGATAATGAGAAGTATCTGCGGATACAGTCAGAACACATCAAAGAGCGAATTTCGCAATTTGGCAACAAACTTTACCTAGAATTTGGCGGTAAGCTATTCGACGACTACCACGCCAGTCGTGTCCTCCCTGGTTTTGAACCCGACAGCAAACTGAAGATGCTGATGCAGCTGCGCGACGATGCCGAAATCGTCATTGCTATCAGTGCGCGCGACATCGAGAAGAACAAGGTGCGTGGCGACTTGGGCATTACCTACGACGTGGATGTGCTTCGCCTGCGTAGCGAGTTTATGGACCGTGGACTGATGGTCAGTTCGGTGGTCATCACCCAGTACAACGGGCAGGCCAGTGCCATCGCCTTCCGCGAGCGGCTGGAGCGTATGGGCATCAGTGTATACTACCATTACATCATCGAGGGCTATCCCACCAATGTCGATCTTATCTGCTCCGACCAAGGCTTTGGCAAGAATGAGTATGTCAAGACTACGCGCCCGTTAGTAGTGATTACCGCGCCAGGGCCTGGTAGCGGCAAAATGGCGGTGTGCCTCAGCCAGCTCTATCAGGAGAACCAGCGCGGCATCAAGGCGGGCTACGCCAAGTTTGAGACCTTCCCAATCTGGAGCATCCCGCTGAAGCACCCAGTCAATGTTGCCTACGAGGCTGCCACTGCCGACCTCAACGATGTGAACATGATCGACCCCTTCCATCTCGAGGCGTATGGCAAGACCACGGTCAACTACAATCGCGACATTGAGATATTCCCCGTGCTCAATGCCATATTCGAAGGCATCTATGGTGAAAGCCCTTACAAGTCGCCTACTGATATGGGTGTCAACATGGCTGGCTTCTGCATCTGCGACGACGAGGTTTGCGCCCAAGCCTCCAAGGACGAAATCATACGCCGCTACTACACAGCGTTGTGCGAATTTGTGGAAGGCAAAAAGTCGGAGGACGAGGTAAATCGCATTCGACTGCTGATGAAGCAGATGAAGATAACCACCGACAACCGTCGCACCACCGTAGCCGCTCGTGAGCGCAAGGAGAAGGAAGGCTCGCACGCTGCAGCCATCGAACTGGCTGACGGCACCATCATCACAGGCCACACCAGCGACCTGCTAGGCCCGTGTGCTGCCCTGCTGCTCAATGCCACCAAGCATCTGGCGGGAATAGACCACAGCGTGAAACTGATACCACAAGAGTATATCGAACCCATACAGCGTACCAAGACACAGCTGCTGCACGGCCACAACCCTCGGCTGCATACCGACGAGGTGCTGGTCGCTCTCTCCATGCTTAGCCTCAAGGACGAAAAATGCCGTGCCACCTTGCAGACGCTGCCTCAGCTCAACGGCTGTCAGGTACATGTCACCGTCATGCTTAGCGAAGTAGACCGTAAGATATTCAAGAAACTCGGCATCGGTTTCACTTCCGACCCACAAGTGAAGAAATAACTTTTTAAAGTGAAAGGTGAAAATTGAAAATTTGGCTGCCGTGTTTTCACTTTTCACTTTAAAAGTAAATTAGTATTGCTCCTTCTCGTTGGGGAAGCTGCCGCCTTTGACGTCGCCTATATATTGGCGGATAGCGTTGCTAATGTCTTCGCCGAAGGTGCCATAGGTGCGCAGATAGCGGGGCTTGAACTGTTGGGTGATACCCAGCATGTCTTGTAGGACTAGCACTTGGCCGTCGGTGCCGCTGCCCGCACCGATGCCTATGGTGGGAATTTTGATGTCTTGGGTGACCTGGGTGGCCAGTTTGGCGGGGATTTTTTCCAACACAAGAGCAAAGCAGCCTGCCTCTTCAAGCACATGGGCATCGTGGATGAGGCGGTCGGCCTCTTCTTTCTGCGTGGCACGCACTACGTATGTGCCGAATTTGTTGATGCTTTGTGGGGTGAGTCCCAGATGGCCCATGACGGGAATGCCTGCCGTGAGGATGCGGCAGATGGACTCCAATACCTCTTCGCCGCCTTCTAGCTTCACGGCATCGGCACCAGTCTCCTTCATGATACGGATGGCTGATGCTAAGGCCTGTTTGGAGTTGCCTTGATAGGTGCCGAAGGGCATGTCCACCACTACTAGTGCACGCTTGATAGCACGCTTCACTGAGGAGGCGTACACAATCATCTCGTCCAGTGTGATGGGCAGGGTGGTATCATATCCTTCCATGACGTTGGCGGCAGAGTCGCCGACCAGCACCACGTCGATTTTGGTGGCGTCGAGGAGTTTCGCCATAGAGTAGTCGTAAGCTGTGAGCATGGCGATTTTTTCGCCGTTCTGTTTCATGCGCTGCAGCACATGGGTTGTGACTTTGGTCACGTCTGATTGCAGATAAGCCATTGTTATTCTATTTCTTCGTCCCCGTCGTTGCGAAAACGGTCGTTGCCAACCGGTTCGAGGTCGTCTTCATCGGACTCTACGATGCGCAGTAGGGCGCGAAAGTTTTTCTTATAGTCATATTGTCCCTTGCCGTCTACGCGGAAAGGTTTGTAGTATCGTTCTTCACCTTTGACAATGATGGTGACGGCTCCCTGTTCGGTGGGTGAGTCGGCATTGTATAGGTATTTGGATATTTCGTCCACCTCGATGCGTTTGGCAAGGAATATGGTGTCGAACTGGGTGGCGTTGATGGCACCTTGAATCATCAGCACAGGGCCGCCTTTTATCTTCTTGGTGGCCACCGACTTGAATTCGGAACCTTTGGCGGTGTATCTCTTGGCAAAGATTTTTAACCCTGCTTCAAGTTGCTCTTCAGTGACAGGGAATCGCACATAGATGGAGTCGGCGAGGTATCGGCATTCATCGGGTTTGCGGTTGAAACTAGAGTGCAGCACCACATATCCCACGGGCAGTATTATCTGACGGCGGTGGGGTACCAGAAAGTAGCGGTCCACTAATTGTTGATGGTTCAGATGCTCGTCGATGCTCAGCTCTACGGGTGGAGGGCATTCATCCTTGGTGTTGTATACGGCGTAGATGGAGCCTTTCTTCAGTATCAGCTGTGTGTAGTAGGCGCGGATGTTGCTGTCCTGTGCGGGCAGAAAACAGCCGTTCTCGCCGCCGATGCACTCTATGGGGTCGTGACGGAATGTGACGAGCACGGTGCCTTGCAGCTGGATGTCTTTGTTAATCAACAGACGGCTCGGGGGTAGCGAGTCGCAGTCGTAAATCTGCTTGTCGGTGGGCACCTCGAAACGTATCAGCTCCATAGTGTCGCCATGACAGCTGCAATGGATGGGATTGTAGGCAAAGCGCACCGGCATCGCTTCGTGTCCGCGCATGGTGAAATAGCGATAGACCGATTCAACCCGTGACTTCATCAACTCTTGGTTGTTGGCGTAGCCATAGCCCTCGATAGACATGGTGTACAGGCGAGGATTGTCACGGTCGAAGGCAATGTTGTAGGCCGAATCCAGCAGGTCGAGGTCTGCTTCGCGATAGGTGCTGTCGTTCGTGTCAAAGTGGAGTAGTAGGCAGAACTGTTCAGGGTTGGTCCAGGCCTTTTCCAGTTCGCGTGGCTTAAGCGGCTTTTCCGAGGGAATAATCAGCCCCGATGTCTGTGCGGTGGCCGCAGTGAGAAGTAAAAAGTAGAAACTAAAGACTAATAATTGCCGACACTGACGCAGCTTTATGATGATTTTGTGTAACATATCCTTAGTTTTTTACCTTTTAGTTTACTGGGCTATGAGCTGGTGTATTATCTCTTCGGTGCTGATGCCTTCCGCCTCGGCATAGTAGTTGCGCACTACGCGGTGGCGTAGCACCTCTACGGCTACAGCGTTCACGTCCTCTATGTCGGGCGAGTACTTGCCCTGCATAGCAGCGTGGGTTTTGGCTCCCATCACCAGATATTGCGACGCTCGTGGTCCGGCACCCCACGACAGGTATTTGGTCGCAAGTGCGGCTGCAGGAGTGTCGTTCCCCGTGTTGGGACGAGTGGAAGAAGCAAGCCTTACCGCGTATTCGCACACATTGTCCGGCACGGGCATTCGGCGAATGACACTCTGATACGACAGTATTTCTTCCGCCGACATCACCACCGATACCTCCTGCGTTGTATCGACAGTGGTACCTTTCACTATGTCTACCTCCTCTTGGAACGAAGGGTAATCGATGCGGATATTGAGCATGAAACGGTCCAGCTGAGCCTCGGGTAGAGGGTAGGTGCCTTCCTGCTCGATGGGGTTCTGTGTGGCAAGCACGAAGAAGGGGGCTTGTAGCCGATAGCTCTTGCCCGACACCGTCACCGACTTCTCCTGCATCGCTTCCAGCAGGGCGGCCTGTGTCTTAGGGGGTGTGCGGTTGATTTCATCGGCTAGCACGATGTTGGCAAATACAGGGCCTTTGATGAATTGAAAGTGGCGGTTCTCGTCCAATATTTCCGAACCCGTGATATCCGACGGCATCAGGTCGGGGGTAAACTGTATGCGGTTGAACGAGAGCCCCAACGCATGGGCAAGAGTATTCACCATCAGAGTCTTCGCCAATCCAGGGACTCCCACCAGCAGGCAGTGCCCGCCCGTGAAGATGGAAAGCAGCAGGCTGTCCACAGCCTTGTCCTGTCCCACAATCACCTTGCCCATCTCTTGTTTGAGGCGGTGGTATTGTTCTACAAAAGTGTTTAAAAGTTCGCTGTCAGTCATCGTTTTGATTGTTAGATTGTCTGATTGCTTGATTGAACTGAGTTGAAAATTGAAAATTTGAATTCGTTAATTCGTTAATGTGTTAATTCGTTAGTCTTAGTTCGACAAGTTTTAGTTTTTACTTTTTAGTTTAAAGAACACATTCACGCAATCAAACAATCAAGCAATTATATCTTATCTCGGCCATGCAACCTTGAAATTGGGGCAGTCCTTGTATTCGTCGGCGATACGCACGTAGGTGGTCTTCACCATGCGGTTGCACCACTCCACTATCTTTTTGTTCTTGGCGGCCTCCAATGCGGCATTGCTTATGCGGTCGTAGTCGTCGGTCAGGTTCGCCTTATGGGCTGGAATCTTTTTGGTCACTTTCACTATACAGTAGGCACTCTTGTTCTCCTGCGTGGTGAGTGATGTGGCGTTCGATACTTCCCCTTCCTCCATGGCGGCTATGCCGATGCCGGGATACAGCTGTGCGAAGGTCTCCTTGTCAAAGCGGCTATTGCCCGTTGCCGGGTTTGTGACCGCGCCGCCCTGTGCCTTACTGGTACCGGTGGAATACTTTCTTGCCACCTCCTCAAAGGTGACATGCCCTTGGCGTATCTCCTGTGCCAGACTATCGAGCGTGATACGGGCGCGTAGCAGGTCTTCCGATGATGTTTTAGGCTGCATCAGTATATGGCGCACGTTGATGGTGTTGCCACGACGCTCTATCAGTTGGATGATATGGAAGCCGTATTCTGTTTCCACGATGGGCGATACCTCGCCGGGCTTCAGCGCAAAAGCGGCGGCTTCAAACTCTGCCACCATCCTGTCTCTGCCAAAGAATCCCAGTTCGCCACCCTTTTGTGCCGACCCAGGGTCTTGCGAGTAGAGGCGTGCCAGCATGGCGAAGTTGTCGCCCTTCAGCACACGTTCGCGCAGTTCTCCCAGTTCGCCGCGCACACGGTCGCGTTCTGCCTCGCTGATGGTAGGTTCTATCACCACCTCCGACACCTCATACTGTGTCGGTATTTCCGGCAGGCTGTCGGAATTGTAGGTGGCAAAATACTCCGCCACCTCAGCAGGCGTCACTTTGATGTTGCCCGTCAGGTCGTATTCCACCTTCTGGCTGAGTATACGGTCGTGCAATATGTCGAAATACTGGTCGTGCAGCTCGTCGTAGCTGGCGTGGAACATGTCGCGCAACTTTTCCTTGCCGCCCGCCTGTGCCACAGCCATCTGCAGGTAGTAGTCCACCTGTTCCTCCACCTGCTCGTCCTTCACTTCTACGCTGTCAACCATGCCTTTGTGGATAAGCAGTTTGGTGATGAGCATGCTTTCTAGCAGGTTGCATCGCTCCAACTGGGCATCCTCCACGCCCTTGCGCAGACGTATCTGGGCGTAGGCCTGTTCCACGTCCGAGTTTTTGATGATGGTCTGTCCCACCACCGCTACTATGCCGTCCACTACCTGCCTGTCCTGCGCTGTCGCCGTCAGGCCTGCCAGCAGTGCGGCTGTGATAAGAATTAGCTTCTTCATTCTAGATACGTTGATATGAATGTGTTAACGTGTTAATGTGTGAATTATTGCTTGAATGTGTAAATGCTTGAGTGAAAATACTCAAACAATCAAGCAATCAGACAATCAAGCAATCAACAGATTTACGCATTAACGAATTCAAACTTTCAATTAGTAAGTAATCTCGTCTATCACGTCCTGATGGATGATAACGTTGTATTTCTTCCGCAGGGCTAAGTTGTTCTGTTCCTCGAGGTAGTTCTGGTAGTCGTTCAGGTAGTATCCGCGTGCTTCGTCACGACTCTTGAGTTCGGGAGGCAGTATCTTCTCCACCACTAATACTTTGTAGCTCGAGTCTGTCACATGGACGAATGGTCCCACGTGCCATTCGTTCGAACTCAGCTCTGTCTGATTGCCTTCTTCCAGCAGCATCAGGTCCGACGACACAAAGTCATCGCGTTTGGCCTTCTTGTTTAGCTCGGCAACCATCTTCACACTGTTCCAACCTTTTTTGATACCTTTGTCCACCACCTTCAGTGCCTTGCTGGGTGACAGCACCGTTTTGTCGGGCACCGTGTAGACGTATGTTCTCGCCCGTGGGTTCCAGAAATAGACGGCGTCATTCGTGTCGTTGTAGTTGTGCGTCAGGCTGGCAGTGCGATAGAAGGCATCGAATCCCAGTGTGTCCTTGATGGCCTTCGACCACACCATCTGGTCGTTGTATGCGAATATCATCAGTCCGTGGCGGTATTCGTCCACTAAGTCGCCAAACTCTTTGTTGTCCATCTCCAGACGGCTGTCGGCATACTCTAGCACCTTGGCGTCGACAAACTCCTCGTAGCGGTCAGCCACAAACACGTCTAGGTCGCATATCATGCGCACCTTCTTGTTTTTGTAGATATAGCGGGCAAATTGGCGCGAGTCGTATTCCTGGTCGCCAATCTTGAACAGCGGGCGCATGTCGGTAATCCACTCGGGGTCGTAGTGGAATATGGCCGAGAAGATAGAGTCGGTCACGATGGCGCGTACCGCGTCAAGGCTGGCAGCGTATGTCACCTTCTTAGCCTTCTTCTTCGATGTCACCACCTTGGTGTAGTCTACAAAGTTGTAACGCTCCTTACACTGGTCCACAAACATCTTCTGAGGCTTGGTGCTGCGTTCGCCGCGTGTCATGCGTGAGCGGTAGTAGGGTATCAGCGTCTCAAACTCGGGCATGGTCTCCTGCTTCAGCAGCTTCACGATGTGCCAGCCAAAACGGGTGTGGAACGGCTTGCTGTATTCGCCCACCTTCAGTCCGTTCGCCACCGCTTCCACGTAGGCGTATGGCAGCTGGTTGGGTGCCAGTTCGGGCATAATGCCGCCGTTGTTCGAAGTGGTGTTGTCGTCGCTGTAGCTCTTAGCCACAGCGCCGAAGTCGACACCCTCCTGCAGTTGGCGGTAGGCGTCGTTTATCTTTCCCTGGGCCTTGGCGGCGTTGTCCGAAATCCAGATGTGTGCCAGCTGAGCCTTACCGTAATACTCGTAGCGGTCAAACAGCTTGATGATGTGGTAGCCGTAGCGTGAGCGCACGGGTTTCGACACCTCGCCGGGCTTCATGGCGTAGGCTGCCGACTCAAAGGCATAAATCATGTCAAACACCGTGAAACAGCCCAGGTCGCCCTCCATCGGGTTCACCTCGTCGGCCTTCTCGCGCACCAGTGGGTCGCGGTCGTCCAGCCGCTGGCGGCGCATCTCCTGCTGTGCCACTTCGTAGAAGTTCGCTGTCTGCAGTGCCTGCTGGTATAGCTCCATGGCGTGGTTGTATGCCTTCAGTGTGTCGGCGGGCAGTGCCGTCTCGGGGCAGTGCACCAGTATATGGGCTGCGTGCAGCACATAGTGGTTGCGGTCATACGCCTCGCGCAGCAGCATCTGCAGCGTGGCAGAGTCAATCAGGTAGGGTGCTGCCAGCTCCTTGCGGTAGCCTGCCAGCTCTTGTTGTAGCGAGTTCAGCGTGTCCAGACCCATAGCGTATGCGTCTGCCAGCTTCGTCTGGAAGTTGACATACAGCTGCACGTAGTCCTCCAGAGCCTTGCGCTTCTCATAGGTACATGCCGTGGGAGCAGCGCTGGGGTCTTTCCCTATCGAGTGGAGAAACTCCTTCATGAACTGCGACTTGTAATAGTCCTTCCCGTTAATCTGGAATATGACGGGGTCGTTGGCCTTCTGTGCCATGGCTCCCATCAAAGTGGCTGTCAGCAACAGCGTGGTGAAAATTTTTTTCATTTATTTTCTTTTGAAGGTTTTAAAGTTTTAAAGTGAAAAGTAAAAACTAAAAATTGCTGCCGCACCCGGATAATTTTCAATTTTCAACTTTCAACTTTCAATTTTCCTATCTCGAATAGTTCGGTGCCTCGCGGGTGATGGCAATGTCGTGCGGGTGGCTCTCGGTGCGGCCTGCCGCGGTGATGCGGATAAACTTCGCCTGCTGTAGTTCGGCAATATTGCGTGAGCCGGTGTAGCCCATGCCCGCCTTCAGTCCGCCGACCATCTGGTACAGCACCTCGCTCAGCGAGCCCTTGTACGGCACGCGTCCCACCACGCCTTCCGGCACCAGCTTCTTCACGTCGGTCTCCTTGTCCTGGAAGTAGCGGTCCTTCGAGCCGCTCTGCATAGCCTCCAGCGAACCCATGCCGCGATACGACTTAAACTTACGTCCTTCGAAAATGATGGTCTCGCCCGGGGCCTCGTCCACGCCGGCCACCAGTGAACCCACCATCACCGTGCTGGCACCTGCTGCCAAGGCCTTCACGATGTCGCCGCTGTAGCGTATGCCGCCGTCGGCAATGATAGGCACGTCGTAGCCCTTCTGCCGCAGCGCACCCACGCACTCGCACACCGCCGTCAGCTGTGGCACACCGATTCCCGCCACGATACGCGTCGAGCAGATGCTTCCCGGACCGATGCCTACCTTAATGGCATCAGCGCCAGCCTCGGCCAGCATCAGTGCCGCCTCGCCCGTGGCAATGTTGCCCACCACCACGTCGATGTCGGTATACTTTTCTTTCACCGTCCGCAAAGCCTTCACCACGTTGCTGCTATGGCCGTGGGCAGTGTCTATCACGATTGCGTCGGCACCGGCCTTCACCAGCGCGTCCACGCGCTCCATCATGTCGGGCGTAATGCCCACGCCTGCCGCCACGCAGAGACGGCCGTTCGAGTCCTTGCACGCCAGCGGGCGCTCCTTGGTCTTCATGATGTCGCGGTAGGTGATAAGCCCCATAAACTGGCCCTTCTCGTTCACCACGGGCAGCTTCTCAATCTTATGCTGCTGCAGTATGTCCGTCGCCTCGGCAAACGTGGTGCCCACATGCGTGGTGATCAGCTTTGTAATCATGATGTCCGACAGCGGACGCTCCATGTTGCGCTCAAAACGCAAGTCACGGTTCGTCACCATGCCTATCAGCATACGGTTCTCGTCCACAATGGGTATGCCGCCGATGCCATACTCGTTCATCACCCTCAGGGCATCCTTCACCAGCGCGTCCTTGGTCAGCGTCACCGGATCCACAATCATGCCGTTCTCAGCTCTCTTCACCTTGCGCACCTCATTGGCCTGCTGCTCAATCGACATATTCTTATGCAGCACCCCTATGCCGCCCTCCTGTGCCATGCCGATGGCCATGGCGGCCTCCGTTACCGTGTCCATGGCTGCCGACACCAGCGGCATGTTCAGCCTGATATGGCGCGAAAAACGGGTCTCCACCGTCACCTCGCGCGGAATGATTTCAGAGTAGGAAGGCACCAGCAGCACGTCGTCATACGTGAGCCCTTCGCCGATAAACTTCGTGGTATCTGTATACATAATTAGTAAATTATATTTATTCGTTAGCGTTAAAAAATTATGCAAAGATACAAACTTTTTTTTGAAAATTGAAAATTAAAAATTAAAAATCAGAATTTTTGATTGCTTGATTGTCTGATTGCTTGAGTTTTTTGACCGCGCCAGCCACTCAAGCATTAACACAATCAAGCATTCAAGCATTGCAACTTTTTTGTATCTTTCCTCTGAAAAAACATGAATTACCACAAATTGTGCACGAATTATTCATGAATTAATTCATGGTAAATTAATGATAATTTGTGTTCTAACAAATATTTTTTCATGGGTTAGTGTATAAATCAATATTTTTGTGTATCTTTGCCTCGTGTAACACAATATAATGATTATATGAAAAAGATATGTATTTTATTGTTTATGATTTCTTTAATGATGCCTATCTGTCTTCATGGACAGATTAGTGTATATGGAGAAATCCCTACTACGGCACATTCAAATTCTATTATTAGGGCATGGGGAAATCAATTTGTCATTTATGCTGAAGATAACTATGGACAAGGGGTATTCCATCTGCTTACAGGAACCACTGGTGGTTCGCAAGTCTTTACGGCCAACCTTCCGTCTTTATTGTATGTTTACGACTTCAAGATATTGGGTGACAATGTTTATTTTGTAGGTGTCCGGGATACAAGTACCATTGTCGGGGTTTTCAATATTACCAGTCTATTCTATTACAATGGGGGGTATGACCTTTGCGAACTTCAGGCATATTCTAAATATCCCAATTTGTATAGTCCGAAGGCTCTGTTAAGGACGGAAGTGTATTTTTACGACGGAATTGTCCATATTGTCGCTGTCGGAAGCCAAAGTGTTAATGGTGTCTATACCACGGCTGTTTTCGACATACCGTACCCATATACCGGCGTCTATAAAGCTGTCTCATCTGATGTGGGATACAGTGAAGGTGTGTTCTATGACCTTGCTCTTACCGATAATTATATTGTTTCTGTTGCTCACAAAGGTACACCATACGACCCACTTAGTACTGGCTATTTAATGTTTAGAACATTTCAGCGAGATTCCGACCCGTTGTCCAGCATATCAGGGGAAATATTACACAACACGGATAGCAGCAATAAATATCCTAATGGCATTATGGCTGCTGTAGGTCTTGTGGGGGATAGTTTCGCTATTTCCTATTGTGAGCCAGGTCCAACAGCAACAGAACAGGAAATAGGCATATTAGAAATAATCCCGGGTAATTCAATTATCTCGTTGTTGTTCAAACGTACAAATAACTACCTAAATAATAGCTCATATTATTCTTTCAAAGATTTGTTCTATAATGTTCTTTCAAATCAATTGTGCGACATTGGTAATGGCAACGCTTTTGGCAACTATTGCATGGGTATATATCCTACTTCAGGTGCAGGTGCTAGCCGTCTCTCCCTTGTGGATATCAGTATTAATTCTCAGTGCACTCTTTCCACAAACTATTGTGCTGCAAGTGGCACTTCCTCATCTTCCTTGCTTGGCATTATCCTGCAAGAATTGCCCATTAACAACAGTTGTGCTGCTATTAGCAATGAGTCTATGCCTGAGATACCTATGCCTGTCATAAAACAAAATAAAGGTATTATTGTTGATAGAGGAGGAATGTATGACCCATATCTGTTTTTCCCAGTAATTACTCCAAATAATTTTTATGTAATATGCACTAAAGACTTCTAAGGTTATGAAAAAAACATTGGTATTATTCTCAATCCTTGTTGTGGGGCAAAAGGTTTCCGCCCAGGTGACCATATATCCCCGCGACACCAGCCTGTATTATTATTGGTGGTACGAAGATCTTATTTCCGACAGTACTCAGAGGGTGTGGTTTGACCGCTTATCTTCGTTTTATGTATATCCTCAATCAACGCCTATGGTCGCACTTGCAGAAGTCGCTCAATATCTATATACGGACACCACTTTGGATATATTAGGCGTACGGGTGTGCAGTCCTCTACTGGAAGATAATTCTTTTTTCCATCGTGGGGGGCCAGACTCATTAATCTATGCGGACAACTTAAATGTCAGTCTGTACGAGAAAGAGGGAGATAGTATGCGTCTGCTTGCTCAGAAGCATGTCTATCGGGACAACCTTTTCCCTCACCATAGCATAATGAGGGTTAATTTGCAAGAAGTTCCCCCGGAGTCGGACAGTTGCAGGTATCGGTTGTTGGATTATGGAATGAGCTTTAGGGAGTATTATTTTGACTCACAAATAACGGTGAACGATTCATTCTTTGTCTCTGTGAGTACGAAGGCTGACCAACCTTTACTTTCAGGGACAAATACTTTTTACTACTACTATTTATGGAGTCAAAATTACAATATGGAACAGTGTAATCCCGAGGTTGACAGATTCCCGACATTCCGTTATCGCTATAAATTGGCTTATGTGACTACTGATAATACATATATTATCCCCGATGTCTGGTATGACACTGTTTTGCAGTCATATCCTTTAGTATTCCCCATAGTCAAGTATGGGACGGTCTTTTCCAACTGTGCCCCTGTTGAAGGACTATGTGTCAGCAAACAGGAAGGTGCTACATTCCAGTTTGAGTGGAGCGACTCCAACATGTCGCACTTGGGTTGGGAGTTCACCTATGTGCCCGACGGTGCATCGCCAGAGGGAGGCACCGTTGAGACGTGCAGCACCCCGAGTGCTTCGGTGACGGTGCCTTCGGGCATACGCTACCGTGCCTTTGTGCGCCCCAGCTGCATAGCCGACCGCTATGGCGACTGGGGCGACGGCGTGCCCTTCTGCTACAACTGCTCATCGGATGCCGTCAGCGCAGCGGATGCCGCCACGCAGGTCTATCCCAACCCCACCGCCTCGACGGTGGAGGTTGTCTCCACATATAAGGTGTTGCAGGTGGATGTTCTCGATGCCCGCGGTGTCAGGCTCTTGACCGTCACCTCGGGCGGCACCACCATCAGCATCGACCTCTCCGACTACCCCGACGGGGTATACCTGTTTAGGGTACGCACCGATGAAGGAACCGCCACAAAGCAGATAGTCAAAACCTCCTATCCCCCTACGAAGTAAGGACCATGAAGAAAATTAAAAATGGCTCTAGTTTGATATAGGACTGATTTTTTGCAGCCACTCAGACAATCAGGCAATCACACAATCAAGCAATCCAGACTTTGCCCATTGGGATGGCAGAACCCTCGTCATAGAAGGCACGGGCACCCTCCAAGTCTTCGACCTCATGGGCCGCCAGCTCTTCACCTATGAGATAGATTCAAAATACGAAATTCTCAATTCTCAATTTCCCACCACGGGAGTCTACCTCCTGCGCCTGGTGGGCACCGACCTCAAAACCCAGAAAATAGTAGTCAAACATTAGGTGAACAGGGCTCAATTCGCCTTGCACTTAACCGTTCGTTTGCCGTTCGTTATCCGATCGTTTGCCGTTCTAGCGACGGCAAACGACCCCCTAATCGGTAGGAATCGGTAAGATGCGGTAGAATGCGGTAAGAATCGGTAAAATGCGGTAAGATGCGGTAGAATGCGGTAAGATGTGGTACGGGACAGGAAAAAAAGTTGTAGTGATTGCCTGATTGCTCTTAAATTGAAAATTGAAAGTTGAAAATTGAAAGTTGAAAAATGAAAAATCTGTTGATTGCTTGATTGTTTAAAAGTTGATATGTTGATACGTTGATATGTTGTGCGGCAGCCAACTTTCAATTCTCAACTTTCAACTTTCAATTTTCAAGCAGTATCTGTCATAGCTTTTGCCCCTTCGGGGCGAGGGGTTGAAACATCCGTTACCCAGAGCGTTGCTCTGGGCTGGTGGCTCATTGCCCCGTTGGGGCGTATCGGGTAATTGCGAATCGGAGTTTAAACAAAAAACACGTCATGTCGTTTTTTTTGTGTATCTTTGCACATTCAAATGAACGCTATGGAACGCATATTTATCAGTTATAAACGAGCCGACGGAGAAAAGGTATACAAGCTTATCGACAAGATAGAGAAGACCTTGGGTGTGAAGTGCTGGTATGACAGGGAAGACATTAAAACAACAGCTCAATTTATGTCTAAGATATGTTCTGCTATTGATAATGCCGAAGTAGTGCTATTTATGTACTCCTCGACCCATTATGAAGCAGACTTAGATGATAATGATTGGACAGTAAGGGAACTATACTATGCCGTTGATGAAAAAAAGCAGGTGGTATTGGTAAATTTGGATGATGCCCCACTAAAGAGAGTATTCAAACTTGTATTTGGCACGCTTAATAACATCGACCCACGTGACCCCAGACAATGGGACAAACTGATGAATGATTTACGCGAGTGGCTGAATCTTGGCACATCCAAGAATAGTGTGTACAGCAAAGCCGAATTGAAAGACCTTTATAATAAGGGAGACGAGTTTTACGATAAGAAACAATACCCAGAGGCTGTGGAATGTTACCGCAAGGCGGCTGAACAGGGGTATGCTGCTGCGCAGAACGATCTGGGATATATGTACCAGCACGGCTATGGGGTAACGAAGGACTATGGCGAGGCGGTGCGGTGGTACCGCAAGGCTGCGGAGCAGGGCTATGCCCCTGCGCAGAACAATCTGGGATATATGTACATGAACGGCTATGGGGTAACGAAGGACTATGGCGAGGCGGTGCGGTGGTACCGCAAGGCTGCGGAGCAGGGCTATGCCCCTGCGCAGAACAATCTGGGATATATGTACATGAACGGCTATGGGGTAACGAAGGACTATGGCGAGGCGGTGCGGTGGTACCGCAAGGCTGCGGAGCAGGGC
>CAMZFW010000002.1 GCA_947306225.1 uncultured Bacteroidales bacterium | reverse complement strand
TACGAAATCCCCGATTTCGCGAAGATTAAGACCGAGCATTACATGCCCGCCTTCCAAGAGGGCATGAAGCAGCAATTGGAGGAAATTGATGCCATCGTCAACAACAGCGAGGCTCCGACGTTTGAGAACACCATCGAAGCGTATGAGTACAGCGGTGAGCTGCTCAACAAGGTGGCCGGCGTGTTTTTCAACCTTAGTGAGTGCGAGAATAGCGACGAGATGGAGGCAATAGCCCAAGAGGTAACGCCCCTGCTGTCGGCTCATGGCGACAACATCGCCCTTAATGCCAAGCTGTTTGAGCGTATCAAGGCGGTCTACGACCAGAAAGACAATCTGGGTCTGAACCCCGAGCAGATGCGTCTGCTGGACGAGACCTACAAGGGCTTTGTGCGCAGCGGTGCCAATGTGCCTGAGGAACAACAGGCCCGTTTCCGTGAGCTGAACGAGCAGATTGCCTCGCTGACGCTCCGTTTTGCACAGAATGTGCTGAAGGCCACCAATGCCTATCAGCTGGTGCTCGACACAGCCCCTGCCGGCCTGACCAACGACCAGATTGCCGCAGCCAAGGAGACTGCCGATGCCGACAGTGCCACCAAAGGCAAACTGGTGTTCAAACTGAACCTGCCCAGCTGGGAACCCTTTATGCAGAACTGCGCCGACCGCGACCTGCGCAAACAGATGTGGGATGCATACAGCACCCGTTGCGACGGTGGCGAATACGACAACACCAAGATTATCGACACGCTGGTGAACCTCCGTTTGGAGCGTGCCAATATTCTGGGATTCCCCACCCATGCCGACTATGTACTTGACGACTGTCTAGCCAAGACCCCCAAGGCGGTGTATGACTGCCTGATGCAGATTTGGCGTCCCGCCCTCAATAAGGCGAAGGCAGAGTGTGCCGAGTATCAGAAGATGCTGAAGGCCGACGACCCCACAGCCAAGCTGGAGCCTTGGGATTGGCGCTACTATAGCGAGAAACTTCGCAAGGAGAAATACGCCCTCGACGACGAGGTGGTGCGCCCCTATTTCTCGCTTGACAATGTGCGCGAAGGTGCTTTTGCCACTGCTGGCAAGCTGTACGGCATCACCTTCCGTGAGAACCCCGACCTGCCTACCTACAACAAGGAGGCTCACGCCTACGAGGTTATGGACGGTGGCGAGGTTATCGGCATTTTGTATATGGACTTCCACCCGCGTGAGAGTAAGCGCAGCGGTGCATGGATGACCGAATTCCGCGGACAGAAGGTGAACCAGAAGGGCGAGAACGTTATCCCCATCATTCAAGTGGTTTGCAACTTCACCAAGCCCACGGGCGACAAGCCCTCGCTGCTCAACTTCGACGAGAGTGAGACGCTCTTCCACGAGTTTGGCCACGCGCTGCACGGCCTGTTGAGCAAGTGCCACTATCCTTCGTTGGCGGGTACCAATGTACCGCGCGACTTTGTGGAACTGCCCTCGCAGATAATGGAGAACTGGTGCCGCAACCCGCAGGTGATGAAGACCTATGCCAAGCACTACCAGACCGGCGAGGCCATCCCCGACGAACTGATTGAGAAGATTGCCGCCGCGCAGACCTACGGGCAGGGCTTCATCAACACCGAGCTGTTGGCCGCCTCGTTGCTGGATATGGACTATCATAGCATTGCGGTGAAGCAGCCCATCAATGCCGACGAGTTTGAGAGAATGCACCTCAACGCTATCGGCCTCATACCCGAAATCATCAGTCGCTACAAGAGCCCCTATTTCCAGCATATCTTTACCACGGGTTATGACGCTGGCTATTATAGCTACACGTGGACTGCCATTCTCGACCACGACGCTTTTGCAGCCTTTGTGGAGAGTGGCGACCTGTTCAACCCCGAGTTGGCGAAGAAGTTCCGCCATATCTTGGAGAGCGGCAATACCGAAGACCCGATGCAGATGTACGTCAACTTCCGTGGTCAGGAACCCAGCGTAACACCTCTGCTGAAGGACCGTGGACTGATTTGAGAGAATGAATAGTCGGAGTAATCGGAATAATCGGAGTGGTCGGAGTTTTCTGATTATTCTGATTACTCCGATTGTTTCGACCAATCTGATAAAAACCAACTAACGATGTCAGAAGAAATCAAAAAACTATACCGCAATCCCCGCGACAAGCGTATCGCGGGGGTATGCAGCGGCATTGCCGAATACCTCGGTGTGGATGTCACTGTGGTGCGCATTCTCTTTCTGATTGCCCTGCTGTGCTTCGGCACAGGGTTGGGCATATACCTCATTGTGTGGCTGCTGGCACCTGAAAAGGCTTGATTGAGATATGAAGAAGCTGACAATGCTTATTACAGCCCTGCTCCTGATGGGTTTGCCTCAGGCGCAGGATGCTGAAGGGTTGGCTATCGTTGGGTATACAACCCCCAATTACGAACAAATCAAGAAGGATTGTACCGACAAGCAAAGTGACCGTTACTACCCCAAACTAATCAAGCGTTTTGCCGAAGTGGACACAGCCCTTGACATTGCAGACATGCAGACGTTCTATTATGGGCAGGCGTTTCTGGATGGGTATTCTCCCTATCCGAGTTATGATGAGTTTGAAGAAATCCAAGCTATTATGAGTAAGGATGAGACACCCACTATTGCGGACTCACGTAATATTATTAAACTCGCCAACACAGTGATTGCGCAGAACCCTGCCGAGCCAATGGCATACTACTATAAGTTTGTCGGGCAGAATATTGCATGCAAATATTTCGGCGGAGACACGTTAGAACTGCAGAAGGTGCAGTTGCAATTTCAGATGCTTTTCTACACCATAGCCAGCACTGGCAACGGCACCACGCCCGAACTGGCAATGCATGTGGTGAACCCTTCGCATGAGTATATGATGATGAGCATGTATGGCTTCCATGAGAAGGAACAGGTGCTGGTGAGTTTCAACGGAAGCGACTACGATATGTTTGTAATCGACACTAATGAGTATGGCGTGGATACGCTGTATTTCAACATCGACCGTATTGCAGGGGCATGGGACAAACTCCTCTTCTCTGACGAGGAGGAAGAGTCGGAGACTGTCACAGGGTTATTTCTTGAATTAGGCGAGAAGTTTGTGCTGGAGTTGAAGAAGCCCAAACGGAATAATAGCCAGTTTGTGGTGGTGTCGAAAGAGAAAATTGGTGACACGTTGGTCTGTGACCGCGACAGCCTCTTCCGCGAACCAGTGCCAAAGAACCAGGTGGTGGGCTATTTCTGTCCCATGCGTCTAAGCGATGATGACGAGACGGTGTTCAACTGTCTGGTGTTCATCAGCAACTGTCGAAAGAAGTGGCTGTATTATGACACCTATATCTCGACAGATGCCGATGGGAAAACCTTCAGTACCACCTCCAACAATGGTATGCCGCGCGGTGTGTTGATGAATGAGATGTGGCCTACCGACGTGAAGATTTTGAACATTAATAATATCCGCACGAAGGAATAATTTTTTCACCTCCATGCAGTCTTTCTTAGAAGAAATGTCTCTAAGAGGACATGACGGACATGGAACAACTGGTAGAGCAAGCTAGGATTGGTGACCGACAGTCTCTAAATATGCTTTATAACCGCTATAAACAGCGGTCATTTGCCATTTGTTGTCATATAACTCGTGACAAAGAATTGTCCGAAGAACTTGTGGATGATGCTTTTCTTATTGCTTTTAACAGGTTGGACCAACTCAACGACCCGGAGAAGTTCGGTAGTTGGCTAGCTGCTATATCGGCAAGACTAGCAATACGACAATTAAAGCAGCAAACAAAAGGAAAAACTATCCCTATATCTCATATCGAGGGTTTTGATGTACCCTGTGAGGCACATGACTCCCCTCTCACACAAGAAGAGTTACAGGCGGCTATTAACCAACTGCCCACAGGCTACCGAAAAGTGTTTACCATGGCAGTAATAGAGGACATGTCTCACAAGGAGATAGCCCAGACGCTGAATATCGAGCCACATTCTTCCTCCTCTCAGCTCTATCACGCTCGAGCCATGTTGCAGCGTATTTTAGGACCATTGTTGTGTGTTTTGCTGTTGGCAATGCCTTTCGGATTGGAGGATGATTCAAATACTATCGCAACCTCCTTGACAGCGCGGCGGCAAAGCGGATGCCCAAGCATAGAAACAAAATTGTCGCCAAATGGCGTTTCCAAGCCTTTCGTTCCAATAATGACAAGACTAGAAAAATCTCCCACAATGGTGTTACAAAACGACTCGATATCGTTCCCAATCCTTTTTGAGGAAGAAATAGGGATGGATAAAGAAGAGAGAAACGCAGATGTGGCGGTTGAGTCTATCTTGGCTGACCCACAGCTTCTGGCAGTACACACAGCAAGCAAGTGGTCGGTGACGGTAGTGATGTCGCACCCCCTTTCCCAAATGTGTGTTGCCCGGCATCCTCACCCATTGTTGTTGCCTTCAGCATCCACTACAGGTGAACCCGTAACAAGCGTTCCCATAGTCAATTGGCGCGACTGCAAACGGTATGTGTTGGATAATAGTATGCTCTTCTCTGACGAAGTGGCTTCGGCACTAATACGCATAGCCCAAAGCAATGAGATAGACAATAATGGAGAAATATTCCGTACCGAATATCATGAGCCACCCACCATCGAGGCATTGATGCTTCATTACGCAGTAGATAGCATGGTCTCGGTCCATGTTGGTATGGGACATGGCGAATATCGTTCTTATTTCCAAACAGGTGTTGGTATAGATAGGATTGACGAGTGGCAGCGTGTCACCTTCTTCGACATTCCAATTGGCATGTCGTTTAGCCTGCACCAGTCGTCCCGTTTGGGTTGTCATCTTTCAGCCGACCTTTCGATTCAATTGCCTTTGTCCATTCGCAGCAGTACCAGTTTCATTCTTGGAGGGCAGACAAATAATACCACTACTGGAGGGTCAGCAATACCGCTCGGTGAATACTCTTCCCATAAAGGGCAACCAAGTCTCATGGCCACAATCAAGGCGGGCGTACATTACCGTCAAACGGAGCATATCAGCCTCTTCGTCGAAGGTGGCATGAGTTATACGATACTTCCACTTTCATCCATTGAGACAAGCTGGCAGTCGTTGTCCACTTATGCCATAGCCCATCCATTCACCATAACCTCACATATGGGTATGCGCTTTACATTTTAGTTTTTTTTTCGTGCAGTCTTTTGTACGGTTTCGGTCTCTTTATAGGTGAGAAAGTTTAAAAGGTAATGATGCCTTAACAACCCAACTTTCATAATCTATTTATAGACCGATATGTATAAAGCAACCGATTATTTGACAAGCGGACTCCTCTATGTCAACAACACCTTGCGTCCGCACCACAAACAGCTGAGCCAGCTGATGATTTATGCAACGACAGCTTGCCAGTCGCGCTGTCGCCATTGTTCCATTTGGAAAAAGCCCCACGAACACCTTTCTTTCGACGACATTGTGCGTGTTATGCAAAGCAGTTGTGTTAAATCCTATACGACGGTAGGTCTTGAAGGTGGAGAGTTTATCCTTCACCCGCAGGCGAACCAAATTCTAGAATGGTTTAGGCTGCATCATCCCAATTACACGCTGCTTTCTAATTGCCTTGCCCCCGGGATGCTGATTGAGAGTACAAGACTATATAAGCCGAGGCACCTTTACCTATCTTTAGACGGCAATCGCCAAACCTATCGTTACATGCGAGGCTGCGATGGCTACTTGAAAGTGATAAAAGTAATAGAGACCTTGGCTGGAGAAGTCCCTTTGTCGCTCATGTTCTGCCTCTCTCCTTGGAACAGATTCGAAGACATGGAGTATGTTATTCATCTAGCCCAGCAATATCGGATTGATGTGCGTATAGGCATCTATGGAACCATGGCCTTTCTCGATACTACTACCGACCTTCTTGCAGCAAAAGATTTTACCACACACATTCCCCAATCCATTCACCAAACAAGCGAAAACTACGACTATGTGGCGCTCTACGACCAATGGCGCAATGGAGGACTTTCTCTACCTTGTCTCAGTATCAGAAATCAGGCTGTGGTTCATGCCAACGGCAATGTTCCCCTATGTCAGAATCTTGATTGTATACTTGGCAACATTCACAATCAGTCGTTCGACGACATTTGGAACAGTCTCACCACTTGTAGTCTTCAACGTCATTACGGCAAAACTTGCAACGGCTGTTGGATAAACTTCCATCGCAAGTACGACATCATATTGCTCCGTACACTCGAACGTTTTCTTCCCAAAAGGATGGTGGAATTGTTGTATGGTTCTTATCAGTGGTGCGGTGACCGTGGCACTACCTATCGTCAATATTTCAAAACTATTCAATCATGATGTCTAGTTTTATCTATCGAGTCCGCCGCTTGCGAGCTAAGTCTCTGCTTACGCACCCTTGCGCTCACCAATATGCCTTTGTGGGCATGGGCAACCATAGTATGGCAAACCTATACCCAGTTTTAGACCTTTTGCACGTGCCACTGAAATATATCTGCATACAGTCATCGCATAAAGCCAAGCTCATTAGTTCCAATCCTGCCTTTAAGCATGTCATTGTGACGACATCGTTAGACACGGTGCTATCCGACCCAGAAGTGTCTGCAGTCTTTGTCTCAGCTACTCCTTCATCTCATTACAGCATAGCTGCCTCTGTGTTACAGAAAGGTAAGGCTCTATTTGTTGAGAAACCGCCTTGCCAAACGCTCTCTCAGCTTGAGTCGCTAGTTGCTCTACAAGAAAGCACTGGCTCCTATGTGCAGGTGGGTCTACAGAAACGGTATGCACCTGCCATACGTCGGCTTAAAGCATGTCTTAAAGGCAGTACTGTTTGTAACTATTCCTTGAGGTATTGTGTGGGTCGTTACCCCGAAGGAGATGCTCTCACCGAGCTTTTTATTCATCCAATAGACTTGGTATTGCACATTTTTGGCTCTGCAGAGGTGCTGGCTGTTCGGCAGGCATCGTGTCAAACTTTGGTTATGATGCTTTCCCACGGCAATCTGGTTGGGACAGTAGAGCTCTCTACTGGCTATTCGTGGATGGCACCCATTGAAGAGTTGATTGTGCATACTTCTGCAGGAGTCTACACACTCTCGGGCATCGATACACTCTCTTTTCAACCGATGGGCGGCTCCTTTGCAGGCATTCCGATGGAGAAAATAAGGCATCGTAACGTGTCTGTGGAATACCTGTGCCGTCACGACAGTTTTTCGCCTACCCTACAAGCCTCCACATGGGTAGAGCATGGGTTTTATCACGAGTTGAAAGACTTTGTAGACCACGTGGAGGGGCACTCTACCTGTTGTACAGTTTGTCGTCCTACGCTTCAGTCGTTGTTTCCCACATACCAATTAATAAACACCTGCCTGCACATATTAAAGTAATGCAGGCAGGTGTGAAAGGGCGATATGGTATCAACTAATGTATTACAGCATCTGTTTCACCATCTCTGCCAGCTCGTTGGCGCGGGCTTCGGTGTGGGCTTCGCTGTAGATGCGGATGATGGGTTCGGTGTTGCTCTTGCGCAGGTGCACCCAGCCGTCCTCGAAGTCAATCTTCACACCGTCGATGGTGCTAACCTGGCAATCGGCTTTGGCATTGTAGAGGGCAGCTACTTTCTTGAGCAGGGCATCCACGTCCATGTCGGGGGTGAGGTCTTTGCGGTTCTTAGAGATGATATAGTCGGGGTAGGTCTTGCGCAGCTCGCTCACCTTCATGCCCTTCTTGGCAAGCAGGGTGAGGAACAGTGCCACGCCCACCAGAGCGTCGCGGCCATAGTGCAGCTCGGGGTAGATGACACCTCCGTTGCCTTCGCCGCCGATAATGGCATTCGTCTCACGCATCAGGGTGGTGACGTTCACCTCACCCACAGCCGAGGCGCTGTATTCGCAGCCGGCATATTTGTGGGTCACGTCGCGCAGGGCACGCGATGACGACATGTTCGACACCGTGTTGCCCGGTGTGTGGCTCAGCACGTAGTCTGCCACGCTGACCAGCGTGTATTCCTCGCCAAACATCTCGCCAGTCTCGCACACCAGTGCCAGACGGTCCACATCGGGGTCTACCACGATACCGAGGTCGCAGTGCTCTTTGGCTACCGTTTCAGATATCTGGGTTAGGTTGGCGGGGATGGGCTCGGGGTTATGGGCAAAATGGCCTGTAGGCTCGCAATTCAGCTCCACAACATCGTTTACCCCAAGTGCTTTCAGCAGTCGGGGTATGGCGATGCCGCCAGTAGAGTTCACAGCATCCACGCAGACACGGAAATTGGCCTTGGCGATAGCCTCCTTGTCCACCAATGGCAGTGCCAACACGCGCTCAATGTGGTGGTCTATCGTGTCAAAGTCTTCTGTCACCTGTCCAAGGTTGTCGACATCGGCATAGGTGTAGTCGTCGCTCTCGGCCAGACGTATCACCTCGTTACCCTCTTCGGCATTGATGAACTCGCCACGGCTGTTGAGCAGTTTCAGCGCGTTCCAGTGCTTGGGGTTATGTGAAGCGGTGATGATGATGCCGCCGTCGGCGTGCTTGTCAATGACGGTCATTTCGGTGGTCGGGGTAGTTGACAGACCTGTCTCAATCACGTCAATGCCCATTCCCTGCAGTGTGCCGACCACAAGACGGTCGACCATTGCGCCACTCAGTCGGGCATCACGACCCACTACCAGTGTCAGACGCTTTCCTCCGGCATTCTTTTGCAAGAAAGTGGCAAAGGCCGAAGTAAACTTCACCACGTCGATAGGGCTGAGGCCGTCGCCTGGCTTGCCGCCGATAGTGCCTCTGATGCCAGAAATAGATTTAATTAGGCTCATGTATTTATTGTTTTTTTGTTTATTTCAGAGTATTCGGAGTAATCAGAGAATTCCGATTCGATATTATTTCTTATTTTCCAAAAACTCCTTCCAAGCTTCGTAGCGTTCGCCTTTCAGTACACGGGGGAATTTGCTAGCACCACCGGCCTTGCCCAGACGCTCTTTCATAAAGTCGTAGAACACTTGTGTGGGCAGCACATCAATGAAGAGCTCCTTGATAGCCTCCTGACGTTCCACGCCGTAGTCGTCGTTTAGCTGACAGAGATAGCCGTCAATCTTCTTGAGTGCTTCCTGTGCGTCCAATTCATCGTCGGTGCCCAGATACCAGTGGTGGGCAAACATCGAGTCATGACGGATACCCGCCACGGTAAACTCGCAAATATCCACGCCCGTTTCTTCTGCGAGCATCTCGATGGCGCGGTTCATGTTGTCCTGCGAGAGGTGCTCTCCCGCTAGGCTGAGGAACTGCTTCGTGCGTCCTGTCACCATGATGTCGCCATGCTTCACGTTGGAAAACTTCACCGTGTCGCCAATCAAGTAGCGCCATGCTCCAGCGCAGGTGCTCAGCAGCAGCGCGTAGTCGCGTCCCGCCTTCACCTCTGCCAATGTCAAGGTTTGGCAGTCGGGGCGTATGTTGCCGTCTTCGTCGAAGTTCTTTTCGTCAAAAGGCACAAACTCGAAGTAGATGCCATTGTCTACCAGCAGCTGCATCTTCCTCCGTTTCAGGTTCACCTGATAGGCAATGTAGCCCTCCGATGCCAGATAGCTCTCCACAAACAGAACCTCCTTGCCGAACAACCGCTCGAAGCTCTTCTCGTATGGTGCAAACGCCACTCCACTGTGTACATACACCGTCAAGTTTGGCCACATCTCGTGGATGTTTTTCAGCTTGTATTCCTTCACGATGCGTTCGAGCAGTATCTGTACCCATGCAGGCACGCCTACCAGCACCCCGATGTCCCATGTGGGTGCTGCCTTCACCATCTCGTCCAGCTTCTCGTTCCAATCCTTCATCTGCGATATTTCCGTACCGGGCTTGTAGAAGAACTCAAACCACTTGGGTATGCGTCCAGCCGTTATGCCCGACAGGTCGCCGGCAAAGTATTTGCCTTTGGGAAAGTATTGTAGGTCGGTGCTACCTGCTATGCAGAGCACTCCCGAGTCGTAGAATTTTGCTGGGAAATCGTATTGCGCGGTAGAGAAAAACTGTTTCGTACCCGCCCGTGTGATGCTGTTCAGCATAGCCCGTGTGATGGGGACAAACTTGCTTGCAGCCTCCGAGGTACCCGAACTGAGTGCAAAATACCTTATCTTGCCCGGCCATGCCACATTGCGTTCGCCATTCAGGTTGCGGTACCACCATTCGCGGTGCATCTTGTTGTAGTCGAATACAGGCACTGCTTTTCGGTATGCTTCGGTGATGTCGCGCGAGCGTAGTATCTCGGCAAAGCCGTATTGTTGTCCAAAAGCGGTAAGTTGGGCACGGCGCAGCAGCTTGCGCAGTTCGCGTCGTTGGGCGCGGACGGGGTTGGTATGCTTCAGCTTTGTCTCCTTAGGAATATTGCTAATCTCTGCCACCGACTTGATAAGTGCTCCTACAATGGGTACCTGCATAGTATAGTTTGTTTGGTTTAATTGTCAATAAATCAGTTTTTCGGATTGATAGCCATATGGGCTAAAGCAATTGCAAAGTTACACTTTTTTTTCAATTCGAATGACGTTTTTTTCATCAGATGGAAAATAATGTGTAATTTTGCACCCGTTTTGAAGAATTAGATTGATGAATAGAGACAGAATTGAGATAATGGCCCCAGTGGGGTCGTATGAGAGTCTGGCAGCGGCCTTGCAGGCTGGGGCTGATGCAGTCTATTTCGGTGTCGGCAACCTAAATATGCGGTCACGCTCGGCTGCCAATTTCGGAATAGAGGATTTGAGGCGTATTGCCGACATTTGCCAACAAAAGGGTGTCCGCACCTATCTGACGGTGAATACCATCATCTATAACCACGAGATAGAGGAGATGCATGCTTTGGTACAAGCAGCCAAAGAGGCAGGCATCAGTGCCATCATTGCCAGCGATATGGCGGTGATAACCTACGCGCACAGCATCGGGGTGGAGGTGCATATCTCCACGCAGTGCAACATTTCGAATGTGGAGGCGGTGCGCTTCTTCGCTCAATGGGCGGATGTGATGGTCACGGCACGCGAACTGCCCCTGCGTCAGGTGGCGGAGATTACGCAGTTTATCCGAGACAACGACATCCGTGGCCCGCGTGGGGAACTGGTACAGATAGAGGTGTTTGCCCATGGTGCGTTGTGCATGAGTGTCAGTGGCAAATGTTATTTGAGTCTCGACGAGTATAATTATAGTGCCAACCGAGGTGCCTGCTTGCAACTGTGCCGCCGAGAGTATCTGGTCAAGGACTTGGAGAGCGACACCGAGCTGGTGGTGAGTGGCAAATATATTATGTCGCCCAAGGATTTGTGTACTATCGGCTTCTTGGACAAGATTGTACATGCAGGCGTGCGGGTGCTGAAGATTGAAGGACGTGGACGCTCGGCCGACTATGTGAAGACCACCGTGGAGTGCTACCGCGAGGCATTGGATGCCATAGCGGAGGGTACCTATACGCCTGAGCGGATTGCAGAATGGACCAAACGCCTTCGCACGGTGTTCAACCGCGGATTCTGGGACGGCTATTACCTGGGTCGTAAGATGGGCGAATGGAGTGAGCGGTATGGCTCACAAGCCACAGAAAACAAGGTCTATCTAGGTAAGGTGACTAACTACTATACCCGTCCGCAGGTGGCAGAGATGAAGATTGAGACTGCCGAACATCTGCGTGTGGGCAAAGACCTGATGGTGATAGGGCAGACCACCGGTGTGTACCGCGCCACGGTGGAAGAGTTGCGGCTGGGCGACAGCGCACAGCCGGTGCAGGAAGTGGGGCAAGGCGATGTGTTCAGCATCAAGACCACCGAGCCGTTGCACCGTGGCGACAAACTGTATCGTGTGGATAAAGTGATTGACGAGTTTTAATATATGGAAGACATTAGAATATACCATACTCCGTGGGGAGGGAGGATATGGTGGGCGATATTGGTGTCGCTGGGGTTTGTGGGGCTGTTTGTGTGGCTCATTGTTGATGACCCCGCTTTGAGAGGGGATTGGAGGTTTTGGTTTGCTCTGATATTTTTTGGATTAATGACTTTGTTCTTTCCGTTGGTGGCGTTGTGGGAGCGATTGCTGGGACGACCGGCGGTAGTGGTAATGGCCGACAAGGTAGTGTGTACAGCATTGTGGAGACGGTCGGAATACCGATTTGATGAGGTGAAGAGGTTTAAATTGACACAAATGAGTGGGCAGGAGTTTATAGCTGTGCATTTCGATAAACAGGAGGAGCAACGCAGGTTGCAGGACGCTTCGAAGACGGGACGCGCTGTGCGGCAACTGAATATTGGGCTGGTGGGTGCGCAAGAGAATATTGCGGCATCGGGGCTGACGATGAAGCCGCAGGAGTTGTGCGACTTGTTGAACCGGCGACTTTCTAGCGACATTCATTGAGAAATAAAGAACTATGGCAAAAGCAAGAACATACTTTTATTGTCGCGAGTGCGGCTATCAGTCGAGCAGCTGGCTGGGCAAGTGCCCTGCCTGTGGCAAGTGGAACACTTTTGACGAGGAAGTGGTGCAGCGGTCGGCAGTACCGAGCGGCACTAAGAAAGGCACTACCAAGACAAGCCAACCGAAGTTGATACAGCATGTCACCTACAGTGAAACTCAGCGTGTGCCCACTCGTTGCGAGGAGTTTGACCGAGTGCTGGGCGGTGGCATAGTGCCGGGTAGCTTGGTGTTGCTGGGTGGCGAGCCAGGCATTGGCAAGAGTACGCTGTTGTTGCAGACGGCGATGGCTGTTGCCGACCACAAGATACTATACGTCAGTGGCGAGGAGAGTGAAGAGCAGATAAAGATGCGTGCCGACAGGATAGGGGAGGCGAAGGGAGAGTTGTATGTGGTGAGCGAGACCTCGATAGAACGCATTTTTGAGCATGTGGCGGGGGTGGAGCCCGACCTGCTGATAGTCGATTCCATCCAGACGGTCAGCACCGAGAGTATAGAGTCGGGTAGTGGCAGCATCTCCCAGATACGGGAGTGTACCACCCAGTTTCAGCGTTACGCCAAGGAGAACGGGGTGCCTGTGTTGCTCGTGGGGCATATCACCAAGGACGGCACGCTGGCAGGCCCCAAGGTGATGGAACACATCGTCGATGCTGTCCTCCAGTTCGAGGGCGACCGCAACTATGGTTTCCGCATACTCCGAGCCTTGAAGAACCGCTTCGGCTCCACCGCCGAGATTGGCATCTTCGAGATGCGTGGCAGTGGCCTGAGCGAGGTCGCCAACCCGTCAGAACTGCTGTTGGCACACCGCGACGAGGAACTCAGCGGTGCTGCGGTGGCAGCCACGTTGGAGGGCGTGCGTCCTATGTTTATCGAGGTGCAGTCGCTGGTCAGCACCGCCGTCTATGGCACTCCCCAGCGCAATGCCAACGGCTTCGACATGCGGCGTATGAACATGCTGCTGGCCGTGCTAGAGAAGCGTTGCGGCTTCAAACTGGGAGCGAAGGATGTGTTTCTAAATGTGGCGGGTGGTGTACGAGTGAACGACCCCGCCATGGATCTTGCGGTGGCGTGCAGCATCTTGAGCAGCAATGTCGACATGCCCATCTCCCCACGCTATTGTTTTGCAGCCGAGCTAGGACTGAGTGGCGAGGTGCGCCCCGTGAGCCGTGTTGAGCAGCGCATCAGCGAGGCGGCACGACTGGGCTTCGAGAAGATATTTGTCTCCAAATACGATGCCAAAGGAGTCGATAAAAGCCGCTACCCAATAACGATAGTGGCAGTGAGCGTGATAGAGGAGGCTTTCAGAGAGTTGTTTAGTTAAAAACTAGTATTTCTAGTAGTACTAGTGATACTAGATTAATCAAAAAAAAGAAAATGAGATACACTTATCAAACAGAGGGAACATGCAGTGAGGCGATTGAGTTCGAAATCGTAGATGGCAAGCTGCACAACGTTCAATTCATCGGCGGTTGCGACGGCAACACGCAGGGCGTAAGCCGCCTAGTAGAAGGCATGAAGGTAGAGGATGTCCTAGACCGCTTGGAAGGCATCCGTTGCGGTTGGAAGACCACCTCCTGCCCCGACCAGCTGTGCAAAGCCATTAGGGAAGTGAAAATTGAAAAGTGAAAATGGCTGCCGCACCCAAATAATTCTCAACTTTCAACTTTCAACTCTCAACTTTCAACTTTCAACTCCCCATGACCGACCATCTCACCCCCGAGCAGCGGCGACGCTGTATGCAAGGCAACCGCAGCAGCGGCACCCAGCCCGAGCGGATGCTTGCACGGGAGTTGTGGCGTAGGGGATATCGCTATCGCAAGAATGTGCGCACGGTGCCTGGCAGTCCCGACATCTGTTTCAAGAGCCGTAAGGTGGCGGTGTTTGTGGATGGCGACTTCTGGCATGGACGCAATTGGCAGCAGGAACGCCAACGAATCAAGAGCAACCGCGACTTTTGGTACGCCAAAATAGAACGCAACATGGCTCGTGACCATAGGGTTAATCTACGGCTCCGTCTGATGGGTTGGACAGTGCTGCGCTTCTGGGAGAGCGAGGTGCGCAAACACCTGTCCGACTGTGCTGACCAAGTGGAAGCAGCTTTAAGACAGCGACAATTGCAGCATCTGCACCGTGTGTATGAATACGACATGCAGTACGAGAGCCTCAATATCGCTGCCGAAGAGGATATAGACTACGGTGAATAAAAGAGCCGCGTCCGAAGATACTTCCTCAGACACGGCATTTAGAAGTGTTAGGAATTAGTATGTCCCAACGTAGTTGGTAAAGTGGTTCCAGCCAGTGGCGTTCTGATAGTCAGCCACGTGTGGCATAGGCACGGTGACGGGTATATTGGCGGGAACACTATCGAATGTAGAGGTATAGCATGTCGGTGGCATAGGCGTGGTGATAGCGATAGATTGTACGCTACTGCAGTTGGCAAAAGCCCGCTCACCGATGGTCTGCACCGAACTGCCAAAGCTGATGGCGGTAACATTTGTGCAATTGCCAAATGCATCATTGCCAATATTCATAATGGTGGCAGGTAGTTGGATGTCAGTTAACGAGGTGCAACCATAGAAGGCCTGATTGGGTACACTGGTGAATGAGGAAGGGAAAACAGCCGCACTCAGCGAGTTGCATCCTTTGAAACAGCCTTCCCCAAGCGTGGAGATAGAAGCTTCAAAGTCGAACGCTTGCAGGTTGTAGCAATTCTCAAATGCATAGGCTCCAATAGATGAAAGAGGTTGAGGCGTGTTAATGGTGGTGAGTGAGGTACAATTTTTGAAAGCGGAATTCTCAATAACCGAGAGGGATGCAGGTAGGGCTATTGATGTGATAAGCGTGTAGTTGCGGAAGGCGTTTTCTTTAATTTGCGACACAACGAATCGGGTTCCCTCGTAGTTGATGGTGGCGGGGATGGTGATGTCTCCTGTCACAGTCTGTGAATCCGATAGGGGCGAAATGCGCACGTAGTTCATCCGTGAAGTGATAACCTCGTATTGGTAGGAGATTCCGTTCGACTCTGCAACGAAGCTATAGCCGGCATTATATTCAGTGCACGACGAGGCCACCAATGATAGTGTCAGCACTAACGGGAGAATTGTTTTGAATATTTTTCTCATTGTTTAAAGTTTTGATTAATAATGAATAATAGGTGTATTAGCTAGCATGTTTTTCAAGTGCAAAAATATTGCTCTTTTCCAATATGGGCAATACCCAAAAGGGTATTTCTTTTGGATATAAGCTCACATTTCCACTTTTGAGTATATCAGGTGATATATTTTTTGTATTTTTGCAAATCGAAATAGCTGATTTCTTATTATGGATTATAGGACTGACATATTGGATTCTATACCATCTCCTCGAGGTATCACAGAGGCTGACTACGAGACCGTGGCTCCCATGATTGAGGCAGTGAGAACCGTTGCAAGGGTCACTTACCAAGGGGTGTTTGTTGCCGACCTGTACCGGCACAACTTTCTCTATGTGTCAGATAGCCCTTTAACCCTCTTGGGCCATCCTGCCGAAGAGGTCAAAGAGAAAGGCTATCGTTTCTTAATCGAAAATGCTCCGCAAGAGGAACAAACCATGATGGCAGAGTTGGTATCAGCTCTATTCCGTACGCACCGCGAAATTGGACTGCGGGAGGACGTAACCTATACAATCTCATGTAATTTCCGATTTATGATATATGGGCGTCCTGTGCTGGTGAATCACAAGGTAACGCCGTTGGCCATGGATTCGGATGGGCGTGTGTGGCTGGCCTTGTGCCTAGTGTCGCATTCGGCTCATAATGGACCGGGACATATCACCGCAACCATTGGCAGCCCGGCAAATAGTATGCGCTATTCGTTCGACGAGCATTGTTGGGTGAGCCAGAGCGAGCAGGTCGAATTAACTCAGGACGAGCGTACTATACTGTATCTTACAGCACAGGGATATACTATGCGCGAAATAGCAGAGCAGATGTTTCGCTCTGTCGATACCATAAAGATGTATCGCAAGCATGTCTTCTCCAAGTTGGGTGTCTCCAATATTTCAGAAGCGTTAGTGTATGCTACTAACTACTACCTTCTATAGGCAATTGTGCTGAACTGTCCCCGTGGATAGGATGCTACCGAGATGGTTTCTTCTGCTTTTTTGATGGTTTAGCATTGGTTGCTGGCTCGTCGCTTACGACCTTGATGCTATAGCCTATCTTGGCAAATGCCTCGGTCAGTTTCTTACTGTCGGTCTTGGCAGGGTCGTAGGTGATGACAACCAGTTGTTTCTCTAGGTTGGTCTCAATCTTCTTCACACCCGCTTCGAATCGGATGTTTTCCTTGATTTTCTTTTCGCAGTTTTGGCAGTGCATCTCAGGTGTGGTGGTGACGGTCAACACACGTAGTTCTTTGCCTCCGAAGGCAATCAGTATGGCTGCAATGATTGTTATGATTTGTTTCATATTCTGTGGGTTTATAGTTTTAACGCTGTGCGAGTTTTAAACTTTTAGTTTTTTGTTCTTACTTCTTAATTGATTCTTACCCCTATGTAGGCCATGATGCCGTGCACGGGGCCCCATATCATAGTAGGTTCGAAGGTGTCGCTCCATGGGTCGGTGGCATTGATGATGGGGTGGGGCTGTTTGTAGTTGGTCAGATTTTCGCCACCTACGTACACCGACCAATGCCGGAATGTCCGTGTGATTTGCAGGTTCAACTGCGGGTAGGCAGGGAATGTCTCTTCCCACGACATAGAGCCGTCCTCCAGCCGATAGGGACGGGGCATCCGTCCGCCGCCGTTGAGCTGCAGGGTGGCATCCACGCGCCATAGTCCCATGTAGGGTTTCCATGCCACGGTGAGCAGTCCTTTGTAGCGCGAGGTCAGCGGCTTCTCCATCAGCTGCCTGCCGTAGGTGCATTTCACGTCGTTAAGACGAAATGCCGCCATCACCTCCCATTCTTCTTCGTCGAAGTCCATTGACGCGTCCACCTGTACCGTGTTGGAGTAGGAAAGACCGTCAAGATTGACCAACCGAATCTTCGACGGGTCGCTGTCGTAGTCCACTACCATTTGATTGATGAAATGGGTGTGGTAGTATTCTGCGTTCAGCTTCAGCGTCTGCTCGCCAACAGGCACATAGAACGCTGCCGAAATGCCGCTGTTCCAAGCCTCTTCCATCTGCTCGGTGGCTATTTCCAGTTGCCTTCCTGATGCCAACAGATAGTGATGCTCTGACAAGGCATGGGGAGAGCGGTAGCCCTTGCCCGAGGCCAGACGCAGCGTCACCCAGTCCGCAGCCATCCATTTCATGTGCAGGCGGGGAGTGAAGAAGGTGCCATACAGGTTGCTGTGGTCGCCTCTCAGCCCGGCCATCAGCGTGAAACGGTAGTTGGGCTTGAATGTGTATTCCGCATAGGCTCCCGGGATGCTTTCCACCGTAGGCTCCGCCATCTCCCATCCGATGCTGGGCGACTGAAATCTCTCGTCACGCTCCTGTCTCCACAGGCTCAACCCTGTCGACAATTGGTGCTTCTCGTTGAACTCATGCTCAAAAATCAGCTTTGCGTGCAAATCCTTGTGTGTTACGTCGTATAGCTTTGCTCCGAATGTGCCGTCGAGGTCATACAGGCTCCCGTTCGCCATCAGGGCAATGTTGGTGTTGTGCTCCCTGTTCAGCAGCAGGGCGTGCTTCATGTACGCCTCGTAGCGGTTGGCATCCAGCACCACACGGTAGGGGTTCTCACAAAAGTCTTTCAACTGCCCGCCGTCGCGGTTCTCCCTCACCATGCCTACGCCGCCGTGGAAGATATAGCGTCCGCGACGGTATTTCCATCGGTTCTGCACATGCAGCTGGGCGATGCCGGGGAAGTCGTGCCAACCGTCCTTGTCCGCGTCGTGGTGCAGCCAGTCCTTCTCGCCGTGCAGCAACAGTTCGGTGCTCAAGTACTTGTTCAGGTGCAACCTTGCCACCGCGTTGCCCTCCGTCTTCAGGCGGCTGTCGGTATATAGGTTCAGGTCGATGCCCTGCTCCTCGTCGGGCTTGACGTATTCCACGTCAATCTGTCCCGTGATGCTCTGGAATCCGCTTTTGACCGAGGCGGCACCCTTGCTCACCGATATGCTCTTCATCCACGCGCCCGGCACGTAGCCCAGCTCGTAGGGGGTCGCTGCCCCGGCAAAGGTGGGCAGACCCTCGATAAGCATCTGCACATATTCCCCGCTCAGTCCCAGCAGCTTTATCTGCTTGGCTCCCACGGCGGCATCGCTGTAGTTCACATCCACGCTGGGGTTCGTCACAAAGCTCTCCCCAAGGTTGCAGCAGGCAGCGCGGAACAGCTCCTCCTGCCCCATGACGGTGCCGTTCTCAGCCCCACCCAGACGCGACACGCCTGGGGCAGAGCTGCGCACCTTCACCTCGTCAAGCGTCTGTCGCTTGAGGGTGTCAGTTTTCTGTGCCTGTAATGCCATGCTGGCACAAAGTAAAAATATCACTGTGATAGTTTGTTTCATTGAAATTTGAAATAAGGTTTGACAATTGGTTTCTTTGAATGTGTTAATGTGGGAATGTGTTAATGTGTTAATGCGGGAATCTTTTAGACTAACATATTAACACGTTAACGAATTAACGCATCTGCAGAATAGTGTCAAACCCTCATCACCATGCTTTGCGTTGCCACCCATCCGGGCGGGTACCAGTAGGCATGCCCTGCCGCCGGTGTGTCGTCAAGGCAGGGTAGGGGAGTCGTCTCCGACAGCAAGAGATTGTCTGTCAAGATATGCACCTCCACTTGTGGCAGTGCGGCTCCCTCCGTCTGAAGGTCGGCGGCTGATAGGTGTGAGATAGTCACTGTCATGCAGCTGCTGCCTCTGCTGCAGCATCCTTGCTGTGCAGGCAGCACCAGACTCACCTTTCCTGTGCAGGAACAGCGTTGCCACCCGATGCCGCCAGTGCCAAACAGCAGCAGCATCAGTGTCGAAAGTGTGACCATTATGTGCGACAGCCTATTCATGCCTATAGACATTTTTCTGCCAAATAACGGCTGAGAGGCCCTATTATTGCCCACGCAACAACTTTTTTCCCCGACTGCGCGACTCTAGCACTTAACCGTTCGCTAACCGATCGTTTGCCGTTCGTTTGCCGTCCAGGCGACGGCAAACGACCCCCCAATCGGTAAAATGCGGTAAGATGCGGTAGAAAGCGGTAAAATGCGGTAAGTTTCGGTAGGATGCGGTAAGATGCGGTAAGATGCGGTAGCGGAGACAATCCTTTTGAGTACTTTTGCATCCGAAAATGCTGTATAAAGGGCGAAAACTCTATTTTGGGGAGTGAAAAACAAAATTTGGGAGTTGAAAATGAAAGTTTATTAATAAAAAAACAAAAATAGTTATTAGAATATGTCGGAAAAAAAATGTAATTTTGCATTTTATTATTTCAAAAAATAGGTTTATTTTAAACTAAAAAAGAACTATTTAAAACTACAATACTACCATGAAATTGTTCAATATTATGAATGGATTTGATGTTTTAAGAGGTCAGTGGGCAGCAATTTGCCACGCCACACTGAAAAAAGTTGTCATTGCAGGGGTGATGGTGCTTTCGCTCTCGGCGGGTACCGTGTTGGCTCAAACACAACCCACGGTGACAATCACGCCAAACTATTCGGCAGAGACACTGACGCTGAGTTGTTCCGTTAATACGTATGACACTTATTATTGGTCTACCGATGGGAACATCACCACTCAAGACCTCGCTGATGAGGAAGGGCTGCAGGGCTCCGAGCTTTCGGTAGCAGGCATGCCCCATGGCACGACAGTCTATGTTTGGGCTATGCATTTGAATGGTGACACTCCCGAGTGGTCAGAAGGAGCATCTTATCTCATCGAGCGTTACAATGCACCCACGGTGACGGCCAATTATACCAGCATATCCAATCATATCTTCACGGTGACCAACCCCAATACTGGCGGTTCCACAACGGTGCGCTATGCCGTGGGCTCCGAGTCTACGGTCAGCAGTGATGCCGTGACGGGCGGCACGTTGGCGGTGACAGAATACTACACCACCTATAACTTCCGCGTGTTCGGTGGCGAGAAATTCCCTTCGGAGAATGTGTCGAAGTCCACCAACCGGTATAATCCCCCTGTCATTGTCGACTATGTGCATTATGCAGCGGCATCAGGCTCAAGTCCCGAGGTACCCACCTCCGGCACCCTCTATTCTGAGCTGGGTTCGTACATCTATATCAATCACGGCATAGTGGGTGCCTCCGACACGTTGTTATGCCCTGTACCCGGTGATGCGAACAGCTACAATATGGTTCTTGCATCAGGCTCGTTAGGTGCCCCTGTGCCCTCTACGCTGACAGGCGACGTGTTCAAGATGGTTGCGGGTCCCAACCCAGACGACTTGTCGTCGGCCGAGATGTTCCCATCGCCAATGGTGAGTGTCGACAACCAGTATTCAGGCTTCTTCGTCGTCCAACATAGTGCGTCAGAGGCTGGAGTGACGACGCATCACTATTTGTCGCTCGACAACAATCGTCAGTTGCTGAATGACACGACATTCAACTACAGCTGTCTATGGCGACTAGACAACGAGAACCGATTGTACCAACAAATCGGGACGACGAAATATTACGTTGCCTCCGACCTCACCGCCCACACCAACACCACCCATGCCAAACGGTGGCGCATACATCCTATAAGCCATCTATTGCAGGATGTCGACGGCAACCGCCTGAGCTACGACGGTGGCGCATGGCGGCTTTCGAGACCCATTACCGATATGGAGTACTACAACACCTACATGGTGGGCAAACTCCATGCCGAAGGTGGTACCTACGACGAAATCACCCGTTTTGAGTTGAGTGCTGTCAAGAATGGTGGCGACGAGACCGCATGGCTCGCCCTCGCTAATGGCGACGCTGCCTGCAGCCTGCGGGTCACTCCCCGTGTGACGGTGACAACCTATCAACTGCCAGCCCACGATCACTACTCCTATACAGATGAGACCAACGACGTGGCCGACTTCACCTACTATGCCCGAACTCGACAGTCCTATGCCTCGCATCGCGACCTCCCCTATCAGAGCGTGGCTTCCAACGGCGTGAACAATACCCCCAGCGCCGACTATATCCAATACCTTTGGCATCTGGAATACGACGAGGCCGATGGTAGCGGGTTGGCGTTAGGAACGGCAGCCCTCAGCGGAGCCGAAGCCATCAATACAATAGGGCGTGTCGGTGATGTCGGTCTGCCTCAGCGGGCACGCCTGTGGGTCGAGGCCACCTACACCATTACCAACACTGGTAGTCATGGCGAGACGATTACTGAAAGCCGCACTGCGGCAAGCCAACCGTTGGTAGTCTATGCTGAGCAGGGTGCCACTACCCTTACAGCACTGAATAGCGACGGCACCACAGTTTCGCCCTTCGTCTCGGGCGGCTACTATCTACTAGCCAACTATGCCGAACATCAGGCCGCGGGCGGCACACGGCATTTCCTTACCGCCACTGAAGGCGATGTGCCCTATCTCTCGGAGGATGCCACACCCCAACGTCTCTTCCAACTCACCTTTAACACGGGGCACCTCACTTACGATTTGAAGAATATGACGCTCGACCAAATGCTCACTGCCTCATCCACCACAAGCAACTACGTGAACGACCAATCGGCCGTCACCTACGGTGGCATGACCACTACCGACCAGCACGAGTTTGTCATTACCCCATATAGCGATGGCACCAATACCTATTTTACCATACGTCCCTATATGCTGAACGATGGTGTCGCTGCCTCGTTGGTGCCTCAGGGCGGCAGCCTGCAAGAGGGTGCCACCCTGCGTCTGGTCAATAGCAAGGGCAGCGAACATATCCAAGGTACAGGCGGTGATGCCACATCTGCATCCTTCTCTGAGGATTATTACCGCACCTCCCGCTGGCAGCTGGTGGTACCCACCCTGCTGCCGCCCGACATTGCGATGGACAATGAGGGAAATGTGACACTGACCGATGTGCGTCCCTTTATTACGGGTAGCCTACATTATCAGATGAAGGCTGTCGGTTCGGACGAATGGAGCACGGCTGACGTATATGTCGATGGCACCACAGCCATCACCCTCCATGAGGGCGACATGCTGCGCGTATGGAAAGAGGGTACGGGCGACCACAGCACATTGGGTCAGTCGGCGACTAAGGAGTTTGCCGCCGAAAAGGTGGCTATGCCTACTGCCACATCGAGTGCCAACAACAATTTGGTCACACTCGGTACCACCACTCCCGATGCCACCCTTTATTATACAATGGCGTCAGAAGCCCCTTCGGCCAACCCCATGGGCGACGGCTCCACACTCTACAGCGGTCCCTTCGAACTGAGCCATGCCGGCACCCTCCAGTGCCGCGCCTATGCGTCAAACATGCTCATGTCCGACGTGCTAGTATATGAACACACCGCTGTGCTGCCGCTGCAGATTGTGGCTGAGAATGGCTATGCCACCCTGGGTATGAGCGACAACAGCGTTACCTCGGGCTATTCTATATATTATACTACCGACGGTTCGCTACCGACAACCACCAGCACCCTATATTCCGAACCAATCTCGCTCGAAGGAGTGTTGGTGTTGAAGGCTAAGGCATTCCCCAACGAGGAGAATAACGGTTATGCGGCATCGCCTGTGGAGAGCTACTATCCCAACAGCTTGATGCTGACCTTTTGCTATCTCGACCAAGACCGTGTTGAGAGCCATATCCCTGAGGCCGCCGACACCAACATGATGCTACTGAACACGGGAAACGACCATATAGTGCACAACGACCATGATATTGATGCAACATTCTTGTGGCGATGCTCCAATGATATTACCTCTAATGCATCCAAACTCTTCAACGAGGCTACTGCGTCGTATTTGACGTTTGATGCTAATGGAGGCGTGTATGGTACAACCCATATTAACGATGCCAAAGAGTGGTTGTGGACTGGCGAACCCAATGCCGCCAATCCAGACAATACCGGCAAATATTACCTCTCTACCACAGTGGGTGAGGATGTCTATTATCTAGCATTTGACAAGAGTGCCGACCAGTGGACCGTTACTACCGATTTCAATGGTGAGAACTTGGAGCTGGCAGTGGCTTACCGTACCGACTTGGTCGCCTATCCTGGTGGGCAGGAGTTCTCAGTTGATGGGTGAATCTTTTCTTGGAGTTTGCCGACGGTAGCCATGCTGCGCTGGCAGACCAGCCGTGGCTGGCTCTCAGTCAAGGCGAGAGTGCCACGCTGCGGGCCTCGCTGAAGGGATCGCTCATCACCTACGTGGCGAATACCGACATCAATATCCACAAGTATGTGTACGATGACCACGCCCATGCCGAGAACGACTACGACAACTACGTCCCATGGCAACAGTGGCACCAGTTGGGCGAAGACTTTTATCACTATTATTATGATGTTCCCGGCTATGTCGCCACCTATCAGGCTGACAGAGTAGACCCCAATACCACTATATCATGGCAGTTTGGAGCCACGGCATTGACTGCGAACAACACAGCAACAGCTCTCGATGGCACCTATTTCACCTATCAGATGAATGAGGCGAACCCGAATGCTATTACGGTAACACGCACCAATGCTACGAACGCTACGCCTATGTTGACATTGGATCAGTTGACGATTAGCTACGGTCATAGCAGTGTCTATGCCAATGGTGGTATACCCTTCGCTGAAACACTGCCCTTGAGCCTATATGCTGAAAAGAAAGAGTCGAATATCGGCAGCTTGACACCTGACAAGCGATTGGCAAACATGCATACTCAGGGCTATTTGGCGGCCGACCCGACACTGACGGTGGTGGCAGATGCCAGCCACCCCTACTTGGCAGGTGAGCCAATGGTCGTCACAGCCGAGCAATATACCAAGTACGCCATGTGGCAGGTCAGCAGCCAGTCGGGTGCATACAGCTTGAACAATAGCGTGTATGCCCGTGGTGCCTACTACCGTTCGGATAACGAGGGCGGGCTGTATCTGTGCAACCCCCAGAGCGATGCCATGTTCAACTATACCCATGCAGAACATACAAATCCCCTGACAGATGGTAGCATGCAGGGTATCTACAGCCTGAATAGATATGCTAATGGCAACGGTGAATACTATGTCACCTTGGCGCAAGGCAGCCGGACGAGCTATGGGCTGGATGCCAATGGCGTCTGGCAGACCGTCGGCTACGGCAATGACGGAGTGAATGGCTACTGGAGCCGTAGATGGAAGTGGGAAGATGCCCCACTGACGCCCCCCGATATCAGTATGAATCCGTCGGGTGTGGTGTCGTTGTCGCACCTGCAAGCAGGAACGGAAGGCCTGACATATTATTATACCACCGATGGCGATGATCCAAGTACGTCAAGCAACGTATGGAATCCTGCCGAACCAGTGACCCTCTCGGAGGGGCAGACTATTAAGGCCATCGCTGTGCTAACGGGTACGCAGTCGGAAGTCAATAGCTTTACGGCAGTGCGTTGTGCCGAGCCCCAAATGAACGGAACCACCCTCACTGCCACCGAAGGCGATAGTCTTGTGCTAGGCGTGAATCAAGAGTTGGAGACCGTCCATTGGAATACCGAAGGGGCGGAAGGCATCGTCCGTTACAATCAGTCGAGCGTTCGCCGTAGCGAGTATGCTGACTATTTCAGGGATGGCGATGTGATGGAGGTAGTGGCATACCGTCATAATATGCTGGAGTCGGAGCCCTATTATTATACGCAAAATCAACATTTGAATCTGGCAGTTGAGAGCGTGACGGTGGGCGAAGTGGGTGCAGATAATACCTATAGTGCTACGATTACCTTTAATGTGACAGGTTCGGCACAGAACGGGCAGAATCCACAACCTCAGTCGTATCAGATACACTATAGCTATGGCCCGGTAGGTGGCAGTTCGAGCGCAGAGGCGACCTTCGACGGTTTAACGCTTACATTGAACGGACTCAGTGGTGCCCAGATACTGACGGCACACGTTGCGCCACGCGAGGACTTTGTTGACTTCTACACCCAATCCGAACAGCTGAGCCAGTATATTGTCCCCGCAGATTACACGGGAACGCTGAACCAGGATGCAAATAATGTGTATCTTATTAATAATGCTCTTGACTTGATGACGGTCGCCAACACCCCATCTATGTGGGGAAGCAATTACCATTTCAAGGTGACTGCCGACATTGATTTGACGGGCATCAATCTGCCGAGCATCGGTGCAGCACAATCATCAAATAATGTTGTGCCTGAAGGTGCATTTGCTGGCTATTGGGACGGTGATTACAACGTTATAAGCCATGTTAAAAATCCGCTGTTTGCCACATGTTCTAATGCGCATGTCTATAATGTGATAATTGAAGATTTTGATAACACGAACAGTGGCACGATGGTTGGCAATAGTGGTGCTATATGCGGCACAGCATACGGCGATACCCGAATATACAATAGTGGTGTGCTCGGTGAATCAAGGGTCATAGGCCAGAATGCCACAGGTGGTATTGTGGGTTATTTATATGGTACTAGCCGAGTAGTGAATTGTTATAATTATGCCACAGTGATTTCGATTAGTGGCAACGCAGGTGGTATAGCTGGTGGTCAGGAATCAGGTTCCACAACGGGTAACCGGAACAATGTAGTATTTAACTGCATGAACTATGGTAATATTGTAGCTGGAGGATATGCGGCACCAATATTATCGGGTACAGTATTCACCACTAATGTGGGTTCAAATAATAATAGTAGTGGGTTTAATACTTATAACTATTTTTTGTCTAGCATTACGCTTAACGGTACAGCAACATACAATTGTGCATTGGCTGCTGAGGAACGTTTCCTGACTCGTTTTGAATTTTACAGGACTGTGCTCAATGCTAATTTGAAGAAGAGTGGTTGGTGGATTTATGGGACATTTGATGACGTTGCGGGTGCGACTAGTGGTGACGCAAATATGGGTAAGTGGGTGTTGGATAAGAATATAGCACCTTACCCCATTGTCAAGAAGAAATATTCTGAGACAGAGACCGTGAGCTATGATGGCGATAATAACAATACGATTACCCGCCCGAAGGCTATTGTATATCCGTCCATCGTCAACCCTGATTATGCTAACGAAGCGCGCATTGATTCACTTCCCTACCGTGGTAAGAGGTTAGGCACCCTGACAGTTACAATACAAAGTGATAGAAGTGGGTATTATCCTTTTGAGGTGCAACTGCCCATAACAGATATGGACACCACAAGCTACGACTATAATTATTATAAGATTCAACTGCCTTATTTTCAGGATTGTTATGGATTGGGTAGCAACATAGTGACAGACGGAGACGAAGACTTGATTGTTACAGGATGGAAAGTAATGTCAGTGACAGGAGGCACAGCAGGGAGCTATTCTGAAAGTGGCGACAATGCTTATAACTTTGCCGACCGGAATTGCACAAATAAAGACATTTATACCGTTAGTGATCGGGTTTTTGCGCAGGGAGGTTATTATAATGTGCCGGAAGGAGTCACGGCAATTACTATTAAAGCCCATTGGGGACGTGCCATCTATTTAGCGGAAAAGAAAAATGACGTATCATTCACTACAGGATATGCTGTCAACGGAGTGGCCTTTTATGGAGATGCTTGCACTATGAGTGGCAATAAATACTACGCCACGGTTTATGGCAAGCAGAAAGAGGTTTGCACCTCTAAATCGGAGGCCATAAGTAAGTTGTCGAATAATAGTAATTTCACAGTGTACCATCAGGCAATAGTGCTGTTGACCGATTTTCATGATGTGGCTGGAGGAAATGGATCCGATTTTTATTCGAGTGGTAACCACAATCCCTTTACTATTACAACGGTGGATGAAGATAACGATCATGAACCAGACCATTGCCTTTACCAAAGTTACAAACAACGAATGAATGTTAATCCAGTGCGATATGACTTTATTGCTAATCTGGATGTCAATATAGCCGGAAAACCGATCGGAGCAGCGACCCGCACGACGGGAAATCCCCAACTCAGAGGCCATTTTGAAATTACGGAGACAGCAATGGCACATTACGGCCAGTTTGAATATGATGCCAGTGAGAGTATCAGTAAAAAAAATTCTCCACTGATACTAAACGGAGGTGTTTTTGAACAGATAGTGACAAATAATAATAAAGGGGAATCGAAGAAGACACTATATATTCATCTAGGTGGCCATGTGTGGTTCAAGATGTTTTCTCCAGGTGCGCATACAAATTCTCAATCTAGCCACAAGACTAATCATTGTCCAGTAAATGTGACAGGTGGAGAGTATGAAGAGTTCTATCTTTCTGGTATGTTTAAGTCGAATGTTCAAAATAACACGGGTGCGACCTTCTATGCAAATGGTGGACGTTTTGGAGTTTATGCTTCTGGTGGACAGGAACGGATTGCAGGGGATGTCATTGTTAAGGTTGACCATATTATTGTTGACGAATTTTATGGTGGAGGTATCAACCCCACAAGCTTTATAATCAGCGGCACCACCTATAAGCCATTTACAGGAAGTATAGATGTGACCATTGATAATTCGTTGGTAGGACTATATGCAGGAGGACCCAAGTTTGGTGCTATGGAGCCCAATAAGACGGTGACAACTCATGCCACGGGTACTATCTTTGGTACCTATTATGGTGCTGGATATGGAGGTACAGGACTTGCCATCAGACAGTATATGGATGAAACTACTGATGGTGTAGTATCGAGTAGCAAATGGAGTACTAGTATGAATAATTACCATAAAGGTCAGTACTATAATGGTACAAATTCTGAAATTGCAGGTATAGACATCGACTATAAGTTTGAATACATGGTTAGGTCGGGAGGATATAATGGACAGGTAGGTCGTTTCTACTCCTATCGAGCCAAGCTTTCGAAAGCCACTACCAATGATGTCTTTTCAACACTAAATGATTGCAAGGTGTTAGGAGATTATTATGGTGGTGGGTTTGTAGGTAGTGTATTAGGAACAGCTTCATCGGCATTAAATAATTGTACTATACAGGGTAATGTCTATGCTGGAGGGAACTCCTCTACTGCCCCCAAAGCAAAGGTGTATGACATGGTATCTTCCATGCCTACATATAATGCTACTTCAGTTGTGTTTACGATTCCTGACAAACCAACCCCAGTGGAGTATACATGGACTTTCATGCCAGGACCATATTCTAATGGTTCAATACAAATAGATGCAACCAAGGGAGAAATATATACGAGTGAATCGTTGGACGACATAGGTCAGGCGAATGCAACCGATTTGACCATCACGGGTAATACGGTGGTGATGGGGTCGGTGTTTGGTGGCGGCAACCTGGCCGAGGTGGCTGGCAATACGACGCTGAACATTGGTGAAGAGACCATTGCCACAGGTGAAGACCTTGCTGACCATCGCCCTTACATCCATCGCAATGTGTATGGCGGCGGCAATGTGGCTAATGTGGGTACCAGCACGGGACTTTCGAATACTATAGTTAATGTATATCAGGGCTATATGCGGTCTGTATACGGTGGTGGCAACCAAGGTTCGATAGGTGGCAACACGGTGGTGAATATGAAGGGCGGCTTCGTCGGCTATGCTCCCGTAGAGCAGACCGTAGAACCGACTGGGACAGAGACTGAGTCCACAACAGTGACGGTGCCCACGCCGATACGGCCTATTATTGGACGTGACAAATTGTTCTTTGGTGTGTATGGCGGCGGCTTTGGTGTCGGCACCACGGTGGAGGGGTCCTCCATGGTGAATGTCGGCGACGCGACAGCGATGACGGATAGTGTTATGGTATTCGGCTCGGTGTATGGTGGTGGCGAGGCCGGCCAGGTAGGTGGCGGCTACCACAGGGTAGTGCTCAAGGAGAATGATGCACTGACTGCCGACCATTATTACTTTGATAAGTCGCAAGAAGTACCGCGCTATGTGCGATGCGTAGCGGGAGAGGCCCGTGTGGACGACAGGGAGTACTACACCTTTGTGCAGCCCACCTTTGGCGAAAACAGTGGCACGAGTGTGTGTGTGCAGACAGACGGCACCATGAAGACAGAGATTGGCGGTGCGGTGTATGGTGGCGGCAGGGGCTACTATGTTGCATTGGAGAACGATACGGTGGCAATGGGAACGGAAGTGAATTTCGATAGGCCAACCGCAGGTGCGGTGTATGGCAACACGAAAGTAGAAATCGGTACTCAGTCAGCCACGACTAGCAGCGTTAGCTCCGTGAATGAGGACATGTTTGCAGCGACAGAGAAGCTGACGATAGGCTCGATACCGTTCTTCACCCCACTGGACAAAGCTGAAGAATATGGATTAATAGATAAAGATTCAATTACTTCGTCGCCCATGGGCTATTGGCGTCAGAACCTGTATGTGTATGATGTGGACAAGCTGCGTTATGTGCCTCTGACCACGGGAGTGAATGAGGCTGTGAACTGCAATGCTGCGACGACGACGGGTAGCAAGACAGTCAACACCAGTGCAGAAATACTGGATGATGAGGTGCTCTATTTCATGCCTACGGGACGTGTGTCGGTGGCAGGTGGCGGTGAGAAAGGTCGTGTGTATGGAAGCACAGTGTTTGCCAACAATATCTTGATGGGTAATACTGAAGCAGACCGCTACAACGCCACTCGCGGTTGCACAGAGGTGACAATCCATTCTGGCAGAATGGGCGATATGGACGATATAGACCGAGTGGTGAGCGGCGACGTGTATGGCGCAGGTCTGCAGGCAGACATCGACGGTACATCGAGCGTGACCATCGATGGTACCAGCGCAAATACCTGGATACGCGGCGATGTGTACGCAGGCGGCTGTATGGGTACCAACCATGCCTATAACCGCGCAAGCGAGGATGTTGACATTGATGTCACGACCGCGACGGTGACAGGTGGCTGGCTGCGCAACCTACATGCGGCGAGCAACCTGGTGGAACTGCCTAAGAACGGCAACAGCCGTATGGTGTTTGGAACCACAGATGGCAATGATGACGACCTGCTGGTGAGCGAATCGATATACGGCGGCAGTGGTCTGTCGTACATGCAGGGCACGACCGACGTGACGGTGAACAGCGGTCATGTGGGCTTTATCCGTCAGGGCTATCATATTAATTCGGAAGGTGAAGACTTGCCGCTATCTACAGAATTGAATGATCCGATTATCCCCAATGTGGACCATGTGCTATCGTACGAGGGCAATGTGTATGGCGGTGGCTACGGTCCCAATGCCTACGTGAAGAAAACCAAGGTGACAGTGAACGGCGGTGTGATACGCAATGGCGTGTTCGGCGGTGGTGAGTTGGCTCCGGTGGGCGAGATTGTGGAAGAGGCGGGTGCCAACACCGCCACGTATGAATATTTGACTTACGATAAGTCGAACGGTAACGACCTGACGGTGGCCACCCATTATATCAAGCCTGCAGTGGAGCCGGGCTCGCAAGCCACGATGGGCATTGCGACCGATGTGGTGGTCAACGGTGGCCAAATGAGCGGTGTGTATGGTGGCGGACGAGGCTATTCGAGCTTCCTGAATGTGGAAAGCACCAAGCCGGGCACCATCATGGGCAGCACGAGTGTGTATATCGGCGGCGGCACCATCGACAGTACGAACTATCAGGCCGCTTTGGGTGGTGGCAATGTTTATGGCGGCGGTCTGGAAGGCGAAGTGACTGGCGACACGCGTGTGACGATAGCAGGTGGCGAGATTGTAGGACGCGTCTTTGCCGGTGGACGTGGCTATGGCGACAATATGTTGCGTATGCTGGATGAGGACGAAGATATCTTCGACCGTGCTTCGCGCCATGCAGGATGGGTGATGGGCAATACCGTACTGACGGTGAAAGACAGCAACAGCATCCAGCCGGTGGTTCACTACGGTGTGTATGGCGGCGGTGAAGGGTTGAAGTACAAAACTGTCGTGCGGGGTACCAACAAATGGGATGTAGTGGCTGTCGTGGACGGCAACGCCACTGTCAATATTGAGGGCGGTACCATCGGTGGTGGCACTACCAACGCTGACGACCCAGAGAGAGGAAGCTATGCCGGCGGTCGTGTGGCATCGGTGAATGGATATGCCGACATGTTGGTGTCGGGTAGCTCCAATGTGGCATCAGTGTATGGTGGCAACGATATTTCGGGCAAGATTGAATGCTCAGAAAATCGTAGCACCCAGAATGTGATAAACAACACGCTAACTACTGACAGCACATACACCTATGTGCGCATCACCGGAACCCCGCAGGTGGGTAATGTGTTCGGCGGTGGCAATGGTCAATATCCCTACTACAACGATGTGGCCTATACCAGCCGTCTATATCTGGAAAAGCCTGAGCAGACCAAGACATACGTAGATATCAATACCCAAGGTGGCCGTATTGGTCAGGTGTTTGGTGGCGGCAACAGCGCAACCGTTGGCACTGCACAGGTGTTCTATCGTGGCACTGGCTATGTGGACTACCTGTTTGCCGGTGGCAATAGTGAGACCGTAACAGACGCAGCCTCGGTGACAGTGCTGGCATCGTCGATGACACCTGCCAGCAGCTCGTCGGTGCATGTGAACTACCTCTTCGGTGGTAACAACATGGCGACCATGACCATCCTGCCTACGCTGAACTTGACACAGGGTGTGCTGGGCAATGTATACGGCGGCGGCAATATGGGTGCCATGATGGGCAACGGCAGCCGTGAGGATGTGTTTGGCAACACGGTCGACTGGCTGAGCTCATACGTCTTGGTGAACAGCAACAATGTGACGGTGACAGGTTCCCTCTTTGGCGGCTGCAACAATGCTGCCGTTGGTGGAAGAACCTATGTGGATGTACGAAAGACCTCGACCGAGGGCATCAATATGCTCTTTGGTGGTAACGATATCAGCGAGCATGTCAACGCGGCGCGTGTAGATGTCAGTGGTGGCACCATCACCAAGATGTTCGGTGGCAGCAATGGCTATTACGACTATCGTCGCAACGGTAACAGCTGGGATGTGTATGAGAAGTCGTCAGAATCGGCCAATCCCCAATCCGTGGGGGCGTACACGGGGGTGAGGGCGTACACAGGGGTACGCCCCTACGAGGCTCAATCTGAAAGCCAGCCGGTGGCTATCAACACTGTTGGCTCGCCGACGGTGGGCGCCACGCTGGTGAATGTGTGGGGTGGCACCATTAATAACAACATATATGGTGGCGGCTATGCCGGCGACTGCGGCACCACCCATGTGGTGGTGAACGACACCGCACACTGGGATGAGGCGAATGCTGCCGACGACCCGCTGGGTCGCACCAATGGTGGAAATGCCACCATCAACGGTAAGATTTTCGGTGGCGGTTATGGCGACATTGCCTCTCTGGGCACCGCTACCCCGCATGTGGGTAATGTCACCGAGTGCGCCACGACAGACTTGTATAACGTGACAACCCTCCGCGACGCCTACGCCTACGGTGGTGGTGAGGCAGGCGATGTGCAGGATGCAGTCATCAATGTGCACGAAGGCTGGAACCAGCCACTAACGGCACTGTATGGCGGATGCTATGGCTCCGACGTGAAGGGCGCTGCCACGGTGAATATGTACTGTTTGGAACCTCAGAGCGGATACAACGTCACAACCCTCTATGGTGGTAACGACTATACTGGCACAGTGAACCGGAGTGTGGTGAACATCTACGACGGACGCTACGACCGTCTCTTTGGTGCAGGCAATGGCAAGTATGTCTACACCAATGGCATCACACCGCCCAACAGTCAGTACCCGACAGTGAACTTCTACAACGGCACCATGGTTGGAAATCTCTATGGCGGTGGTGAACAAGGTACCTGCTTTGTTGGAGACTCTACCACACGCCACTACCTCGCAGACGACTATGCCCATGTGGTGGTGAATATCCATGGCGGCACCTTTTTGAAGGATGTGTTTGCCGGCGCGGTGGGTGACGAGAATAACCCACGGCAGTTGGTGTACGGCTTGAAACAGCTCAACATGGATGGCGGCGAGGTGTACAACTCTATCTACGGTGGTAGCGAGAGCGTGGGCGACGGATATGCCCATGTCGAGTGCACCACAGGCAACACCACCAAGCGCCCCTCGTCGATACTTAACCTCACAGGCGGCACCGTACACAACAATGTGTATGGCGGCGGCTATCTGGGGCAGGTGCACGGATCCGTATACGTCAACGTAGGCAGCGATGCCGTGGATAAGTCGCCAGTGTGGACCAACAGCTACAATGGCACCGCCAACGCATATCAGGACTACAAGCCCACCTTGGTGGAAGGTGATGCCTCCACAGGCAACGAGCTCATCAGGCGCAACCTCTATTTGGGAGCCTCGATATACAACGGAGCCAACTGGGGCGAGGCAGGCACCAACGTCTACTTCAATACTCCTGGTTTCTTCGGTGGCGAGAGCCGCATCTATGTCGACGGCTACGGCTACAACACCAGTGGCAGCGACAATGGGTCGAGTATGCCCGAAATGGATATCTACTACTCGTTGATAGGTGCGGGCACCAGCTGCGAAGGTGGTGATGAGGAACGCCATATCTTGGTGCGCAACTATGGCGAACGCAACGGTTGCGAAACTTCAAAGACCCTCTTCTCAATACAGCGAGCTGACACAGTACGACTGCAGAACACCGCCATCAAGTTGATTGGCGACCAGGATGCCATGAGCGCCTATCCTTCCAACCGCTATTCGGTGAACCGAGTGAAATCGTTGCGACTGCAGGACTACAATGTGTTGGAGATTGACGAACCTATCGCTCGGACGGAGGAACTGCTGTTCCTCACTGGCGACGATGGCAATGGCCATGGTAGGATACTGACCGCTAGTAATAATGCTACCGAGCTTGCAGCCATGCGTCCCGTCAACCCCGATGCGTGCAATGCGGACCGTTGCACGCTGTTGGCTTCGGCTGTGAACCCCACCGATCGACGTTATTCTGCCATTTTGGTCAACAACGGCGTGGCAATAGACATAGCTGACGAAGGTGGCGCGTACGGCCCAGTGAATGGGTACGGCTTCCTCCTGTCGGAGAGTGGCTACAAGGCTGTTGCTACTGCACGGGCGAAGACGACGAACCTGAACGAGGATGACGGTGGTTTCTTTAGTTGCTGCGACGAGAACACCTATATGAGCAACGGTGCCTATAGCGAAGGTGAGTTTGAGTTTGTCAACAATGAGACTTCCAACCCCACCTACCGTACATGGAAGGCGGGCACGCCCAATGTTCCTGAACACACGAAGCGTAAGGTGACCATCGTGGCGCATTCGAATATTGACCCCGATCTGAACAACAAGCCATTCAATACGGCTTTAATGGACAACGAAGAACATGTCGTGTTCGGTTTGGCGAAGGGTACCATAGAATTGCCGTCGACAGTGGCTGGACATTACTATGCCATCCAGAACGGTGTCTATACAGGGCAGAACAGCGAAATGATACTGACTACTGGGGCATACAAGCCTACCAACTTTGCAGAGGCGACAGGCGCTGTCTCGGGCAACTGGGTTACCATTCCTGGCACGACAGCCGATGCCAACGCTGTGCAAAGCCTGATTAATGACGACCCTTCGCGCAAGTTCGGTCTGCTGATGACAGGTGGTGGCAATTTCCAACCCGACAATGATGGCATAACCACCACGGCTGTCATCTCTGCCAACGAATACTACGCGCAGAGTGGCAGCTATCGTACCACGGCAGTGGCTACGGGCAGTGCCAGCGAGGTGATGCCGCAACTGGACTTCTACCTTGCCTACAGTCCCAATTTTGCCACCACCACTTTTGGCGAGGTGACATTCACGCTGACGGAGTATGCACCTTCCAGCGACCCGACCAATCCTGCCCCCGTGGTGGTGGGGTATATTGACATCAATGTCACCATCACCACCATCATCAACGAATTCCGCGACCAGAAATACGACGTGGTGGCAATGCACAACGACTTTGGCCAGAACGAATATACCCGCAAGTTGGTTCTTCCCGCCTCGATGCAGCGCAGGCATCTCTATCTCACCAGCGTCAAATGGAAGCCTGAAAACAATCCAATATCTGTTAGTGGGAAAACATATACACCTAGTGGTGTGCAGGATGGGAATACGATGTTTTATCTGACCAGCGGCACTACTGGCGAATTGGGTCCCACCCACTTTGGATTGAAACTGGAGCCTACGGAGCATATCTCGCAGACACTGACAACTACACTGGGATGGTATAGCATAGATGCACCTGTGCTTGATGTTTACGACCAGTCGGGCAAGTCGGAACAGAGTAGCGCCTATAGTGGCAGTAATAATGATTCAGAGATAGCTGTGGGAGGTGCCGATTTGGAACAGCTCGTTGCGCTAGAGTCGCACCTCACAAACGAATATACAGGCAGCAGAGGCCAGTTTGTGGGTGTGTTGGACGGTCGTTCGTCGGCTGCCATAGACCTCAGCCTGCTGTTCGACGGCAGTGCCTTCTATGCCGAACCAAAGGGGACTTGCCGCGGTGAGGTGGTGATGCGGTTCGACTATTGGAACGGCAACACGCATCAGGGTCATTTCGACGTGACAGTGTATGTGCGTGTTCGCGAAAATGGCGATACCATCTATCTGGCATCGGCGGAGACGTTGTCGCGTACGGTCAATGGCACGACATACTACTCGATAAGTCATTGCGACGATACAGGGGATCCGGACAGGGGTAAGACTCCTGGGAAGTATATACAGAGTTTCTCGTCGGCGTTCCTAGACGGAATCTATGAGGCAGGCGATGTGCTGTGTATTCTTGACCAGCTGGACATCACAGACAATCAGTCGTTGCGCGGATTGGACTATAACTACATCCCCGTGGTGCGCTACGAAGGTCATCACCACGAATATCCGGGAAGAGAATGTGCCTACCGTGGTACGATGATTAACGTAGGTGAGAACGGCATATTGTCGACCGACAATGTGATATTTGATGGTAGCATGGTGAGCCGTTATCAGTCTGCGCCCAATACTCCTCACCCTGTTGACACACTGCGGGCGTATGCTCCCATCTTCGAGGTGTCGAACGGTGGGGTGCTGAATCTGGGCAACAACACCATGGTACAGAACAACTATAACGCCAGCACTAGCGGCACACTGGGCGGTGCCATACATGTGGGCTCAGGCGGACTGCTGAGATTGGAGAATAGCGTGACAATAGAGAACAACTTAGTGGCAGCAGATGTGAGCACAGGTGCGGTGCATGTGGACGGTGGTACAATGCTGCTTGGTGTTGCCAAGAAAGGCACAGAAGTGCACATCGAGGATAACTACCATCTGCCCACTAACAACACCTTTAAAGATGATAATGATGAGGTGAGCATTCCTGATGGGTTGGCGAAGGGAAATGTGTATCTGACCCGCAGGAGTGTGGACGGCAGCGACATTGCCGACGCACAGAGCGACATGATACTCTTTGAAAGCGAATTGGCCACCAATACCCGTATCGGCATCAGCAAGGACTTCCCAGGTGCGACCTCTCGCGACACCATCCGCATCGCTCAGGTGAGCAGCAGCCATCTGCAGTATGCCCAGCGTGCCTACAACAACGAGAACTTCTTCAACGACGGTACCGACGGCAAGGTGTTCTTCAATAGCACCATCTCTACCAAGACCCTCTACTTCCAGCGTTGCGCCACGTTCCGTAAGCAGCTCTATGGCGAGTCGCTTAGCTATATTGTGCAGCAGAACGGCACGCCTGTCATGTTGCAAAATGGGAATCAGTATCCAGTGCTTTCCTACCAGTGGAACCAGTATGCTGCCTGTCCCGACGAGACCGACTCGTTGATATATCAAGTGCACGGCGGTTTCTATCCATACACCTACAATTGGGAATGGGGTACCAATGCCGACAACATGAGCAGCTATCGCGAATACACCACCCCCTATACCCATGATGCTATCAATGCCGATTTGGCTCAGAACAACTTCGACAAGGCGACAGAATCCAACCGCGATGCAGGAGAACTGCATGGCATGTTGCTCAGCGGCGGCAACGGTGGCGACTTCTACTACCGTGTCACTGCCTCCGACTTGGCTGGCTGCCAGCTGACCAAGAATGTCAAGGTGGTGATGACACACCAAGACAGCCCTGCAGGCATCACACTGACAAATCATATTAATGGCAATGAATATGCTTGGGGTGACACTACTGGTAGTGTGGTTCATGTGGCAAGTCGCAACTTCCGAGGCATCCATTTGATTGCTCAGGTGGTTCCAGACCCGGGCTGGGGCGGCGTGGATGGCTATCTGAGTGCTACTGCCACGACTCCCGATGTAACTCTGACTGAGACGGGCACCTTGCTCTGCCCAGGCGATGCAGTTCGACTGATTGCCACGGCGAGCGATGACAACCACAATTTCATCCAGTGGGATTTTGACCCCTACGATAGAAACAATACCGTGTTCGTTATGCCACATGTGGTCAATGATGTTCACATCAATGCCTATTTCGGGCCTAAGGATTATTGGAAGAATGTGGTGATAAGCCAGCCGAATGGTGTCACATACGATTACAATGGTGACGTACATATCTATGATGCCGATGGTTTGGCATGGTTGATAAGCCTCACCAATGGTTTGAATGGCCAGCAGATACGTGATTTCTATTTCAACACCGTGTATATCCACAACCCCAACAGCACAAGCAGTGATGAAGGCTCCAAGGATGGCGAAAGCACAGCAGCTGCCTATAATTATGACATGAAGGCGCATCTGTGGACACCGATGGGTAATGCCCAGCACCGTTTTATGGGCAAGTTGAGAGTGGACGATGGCGTCACCATCAGCGGCATCCTCGTTGATGAGCCGCGTATGGACCATGCAGGATTCTTTGCCTATCTCGACAGTGCCGATATCGACGGACTGCACATCCAAAAGAGCCTCTTCCACGGCTCTCAGTATGTAGGTGGCATTGCTGCTGAGGCGGTCAATAGTAACATTACCAATTCGTCGGTGGCAGATACCGGCAGGGTGGAAGGTAGTCCCGACATTACCACCATCATCACGGCCAACTATGCCAGTGGTGGATTGGTCGGCACAGCCAATAACAGCACGATTAACAACTGTAATGCAGCGGCCAAGTATATGGGAGCCACCATATACAATGGCGGCATTCTGGGCGTGGGACAGGATGTGGATGTTTCGAATAGCTGTGTGATGTCGCGGCCCCGAATGTCGTCGCTTTACAGTAGCGGTATTGTCGGTAGCGTCACTGGTACTGATGTGGGCTCGAAGAGTCACGGTGGCAGCCGTATTGCCAACAACTACGTCCGCTTTGTCGGTCCAGAGAACCCACTCAACCGTGTGGGTGGTCTGGTGGGCTTCGCCCGCAACACTACAATGGAGAACAACTATGTGTACGGCAGCACACAGGGAGGTGTCCTCACAGGTGCCATCGGTGCTGTGCTGGACCGTGGTGTGACGGTAAGCAACTGCTACTATGAGCTGGGCAGCAATGAGGCCCCCTTCGGCTATAGTGGCACTAGCAACCACACCACTGGAGTGACCACCTTCAACGGCATGGGCAACCAGGTGATGATGGCCGACCGTGTGGACGGCAGCAACAACCTCACCTTGGCACTCAACCGATGGGTGCGAGACCACGCGGGCGAAGGCTTTGCCACATGGCGTTCGGATTTGGAAGGCACCAACAACGGCTATCCCCACTTCGGTGAGCCTGACATGGTACCCATATACGAGAATATCATATACGAGACATGCGACAGCCTGACCCTTGCGGGTGAGACCCTCACGGAGAGTGGTGTGTATGAGTTCCACGTGGTGGATAGTGCCGACTTTGTCGACAGCACTGTCATCCTTACGCTGACAGTCAACTATAGCAGTCTTACCCAGCTGGAGGACACTGTATTGATGGGCGAGGATTACGAGGCTTACGGCTTCCACCTCTCGGCCACCGAAATAGACCTACTGCGCGAGGCCGCACAGGAGGGAGAAGTTGTAACGGTGGTGGTGAGCGACACCCTACAGACAGTGCACAGCTGTGACAGTATAGTGACACTCTATCTCACCGTGAACATGCGTGGCGGCGACCAACCGCCGGCAGTTCTCGATGTCAAGGTCTACCCGAATCCCACCGTGGCATGGGTCACTGTGGAGGCTGACGAGATGCAAATGATAGAGCTGTATGATGGTGTCAGCCGCTGCATCGATCGCCGCATGGTAGAAGATGGCAGCAGCAAGCTGGACCTCACCAACCTGCCGACAGGCATGTACTATCTACGTGTAAAAACAGCCAATGGAACAGTAATTAAGAAGATAATAAAGCAATGATAAAGTGACCAGTTTACTAATCACCATTTATTAATCACCAAAATCTAAAAATGATGAAAAAAGCAACATATCTTCAGCCCACAATTAAAGTAGTGGCCTTCAACGTGGAGTTAGGCTCTCAAGCTTCTGTAGGAGCCGACGTGTGCTTTAGTGACCGCATGTTGAGAGGTAATAATAACTATGCCACTGGCGAACGATTTACTGAATATACCGACGATGGAGGTGACTTCTCTATCGGACGATGGGAATAGCATTCTGGTATGTGTTAATTCATTAATGTGTTAATTCGTTAGTTGCGTCTCGCACATTAACATAATTAGCACAATAACACATAAGAATATTTCAACATCAAACGAATCTAACATATATTGACAAATGAAAACTACGATAATGAAAATCAAATTTCCAACATGTCTTTTGGCTCTCTTGCTGTTAATGGCTGGCTGCCAAAAAGATTCAGGGTTCTATAAGTTCCTCGTCCAGTCGGAAGCCCCTGCATCCGAAGATGGAAGTAAAGCTGTATTGGTGAATGAAAGTCTTGTCTATTGGCAGGACGGTGATGCAATTGATGCGTGGCGTATTGGAGGCAACAGCGAAGGGGTCAAACTTATATTTCATGGTGCTGGTGAACCTGTGGCCCTATTCGAACCCGAATCAGAAAACAGCAGTATGGGTGGTAGTGGCAACACTTTTTTGACACTTTTCCCCCACAACGACACTAATGCCTTTAATGGTGGTTCTCCGACTATATATTTCTCTGCTAATCAAGAGTATATTGGTGATAATACCTTCGGCGTGAAGGCGTGTCCCATGGTGGCGTATGGGGGTGAGGATTATGGTGACAATGTCGTGCGCATGTTGTTCCACAACCTTTGTGGTATTGTCCGGATTCAGCTGCGCAATGCGGCCTCAACTGCTAGTGATGTGACGTTGCAGAATATCCAATTTACCTCTAATAGTGGCAATCTGCCACTTTCGGGTTCTTTTGTGGTTCAAGATTTTAATAAATACAACCCATACGTTGTGCCAGCATCTGGTGGGACGAGTAATACTGTCACCATTAACAATATCAATCGGAAGATTGGCAACGATTTGCTCACTTTTTATCTTGTTCTTCCAGCCGGTCAAGGTACTACTCAATACGGTTTGACAATGCTGGTTAGGGCGGTTTCAGGAAGCGACCAGCTCTATATATCTAAGCAGTTTTCGGTTGGCATCCGTCGCAATGGCATCACTAAAATGCCCTCGCTCACCATCGACAGCTGGTCGCGTGACGAGTCGGGCATGGGTGGCACCACTTCTGTCGGGCTTTCGGGCAATGGCACTCCCTCACGACCTTTCCTTATCTATACCGTCGAGGACCTGCTCAAGGTGCGCTATGCGTTCAACAATACGATGCCTATCAACGGTGTCTATGTGAATAGTAATCCATGCACTTTCAAAGTAATGCGTTCGGACATAGTGCTGACGGGCAGCCAATGGGATAGAGGTATTGTGAACTTCAATGGGACGATGATATATAGTGCCAATCAGACTGGTTCGTCAGGAATAAAGAACAATACCAAGGTTCCGATATTTGAGTCGATTGGCGAGAATGGCGTTGTGGAGAACGTGTCGGTGTGGGGGTCGTACGAGTGGACTGATAATGATGGTACGCCATTTTCCCCACTTTGTAATGTGAACAATGGAAAAATAGTCAATTGCCGCGTGAGTGACAATGCCTCTTATGTGATGACCACGTCTAGTAGTAGCGATGTGGGCATGGCGGGCATATGTGTGACAAACCATGGTCTCATCTCAGGCTGTGGCTGTAGGGCAACACTGGTGGCTCCCAGTGTGGCTGGCATCTGCTGGGAGAGTAGCGGTACGGAAGCCGAGATAGTGGCATGCTACACTTCTTCGCCCATGCAGGTGGTTCATGGCAACAATCATGCGGTACGTGCAGCGGGTATTTGCTACAAGAATTCGGCTTTGGTGAAGGATTGCTATGTTGCTTCTAATATCAACGCTCCAACGGCTACGGATTGGGGTGGCATTGTCTATCAGAACTATGGCAATGGCATGGTCAAGCACTGCTATGTTGATGCTTCGGGCATTATCCAGTCCACAGCCTCAATAGGTGGTATAGTCCACACGATGACGAGTGGCACGGTGGATAATTGTTGGAACGATGCCGACTTGATGAATGTGCAAGGGGGTACTGGTGGTTTGGGTGGCATTGTCTACTCGATGCAGGATGGCGAAGTGAGGAACTGTATCCGTTATCGTCCTACTGGCAGCATCACCTGTACGGGTGGTGGAGTCGTCGGTGGGGTGGTTGCCCGCATGAGCGGTGGTGCAGTGCGCAACAGTGCGTTCTATGGCGACCTGTCGCAGTCGACAGTTACAGTCAAGGGGGCCTTTGCGGGGACCCTTAGCGGTGGTGACATTGAGAATGTGTATGCGTTGCAGGCGTTACTTCTTGGGCCGCGCACCCAGTTCTATGGCACACGAAATGGCAGCGTCAGTTTCAACAATTGCTTCGGACAGATTGAAGTAGGGAATGACGTGTCGGTAGTCGCCAATGAGTCGCTCAGTAGTGAGTTGAACGACCATAGTTGGAGTCAAGGATTAGCCCCTTATGTTTATCTGCAGTGGGATAATGAGGCTCCTCCAATGCTGACCTCCACCCCATTTGTCTCAAAGCGCAGAAGATAATGATTACTTGGAAGTTGCTATGTTGATATGTTGAATTGAATGTGTTAACGTGTGAATGTGTGAATGTGTTAGTCTTTTTTGATTAACGAATTAACACGTTAACGAATTAACGAATTCTTTCAACTTTCAATTTTCAATTTCAAAGCATTCTCGCATTCAAAACTTCCACTTTAGCCCAAATCGGTCATTAGGTTTCATGTCAGAGTGATATTTGTTTCGAGAAGATTATTGACGAAATCAGCGAAGGTATAGCGGGCTACGGCGAGATGGTTTCGTCAGCAAGATTCCGAACGTTACCCAAGGTGAGAGCAGAGAAAGCTTGCTTGCTCTGCCGAGCCCAAGTAACGTCATGGAACATAAAGAAATGGCACTATGACATGAAAAGGACAAAAACAATTGATTACTTAGTGCTTTCCGTCCTAATGGCCGATTTGGGTTTAACTTCCTAATTCGGGAAAGGCTCACGCATTAACACGTTCACACGTTAGCATATTTTTCTTCCAAATAACGACTTAGAGGCTCTATTGTTGCCTACGCAACAACTTTTTTTCCCGACTGCGCGGCTCTAGCACTTATCCGTTCGTTAACCGATCGTTTGCCGTTCGTTTGCCGTCCAGGCGACGGCAAACGACCCCCCAATCGGTAAAATGCGGTAAAATGCGGTAGAAAGCGGTAAAATGCGGTAAGTTTCGGTAGAATGCGGTAAGATGCGGTAAGATGCGGTAACGGAGACAATCCTTTTGAGTACTTTTGCATCCGAAAACTTTGCAGAAGGGTAGGGAGTGAAAACCGAAATTGCACAGTCGGAAATGGTGACTTTTTATCCCCAATCGGTCATTATGGTTTATGGCAGATTGGTGTTTGTTCCGAGCAGATTGGCCTCAACGCTGATGAAAGGGTAGCGGGCTACGGCGAGACAGAGATGGGGACATGATGCCGAAAAGTAATGCCGATATGGCATAAGCAGTCATAAAAAAGAGAGGTTGATTGAAAAGTTGGCCTAATGACCGATTTGGGATTATCGTTGGCGGAGGCTGATGGCGAAGCCGCCGCAGGGTGCCATGCGGAGTTTTAGGGTGGTTTTGGAGGTGACTTTCTTCTTGGTGATGGTGTAGGCTTGAGGATTGTAAGTGTCGCCTGGGAGGCCGCTGGCATCGGGTGCATCGGTGTATATGACGGCATCGTAGGTCTTGCCTTTCTCAAGGAAGTCGAGTTTGACGCTGACCTGACGGGCGTTCTCGTCGGTGATGCCGCCTATGTACCACACATCGTGGGCGGTGGCATTGGCAAGGTCGAGGGCTGTGGCGGTGTCGGGTAGGGCGTAGACGTAGCGGGTGGCGTTGCTGATAACGTGCTTCTTGCCGTCGGGGAGCGCGGAGAGGCCTTCGGCGGCCTTATTCAACGATGAGACCTTTGGTTTGCGGGCGGTGACGATGTAGTCGCCGGGCTCGGCGTAGAGGTAGATGCTGGTGTCCCAGTCAACTGCCACATCCTTGATGAACTGGAAGGCATCCATGAAAGGTTCGTAATGCTCGGGGAAGTCGGCGGCCATCTGCAAAGGGGAGTAGAAGGTGACGTAGAGTCCCAGTTGGTTGCATATCGTGTGGCGCATAAGGTCGCCTTTGGCACTGGGTACTATCTTGCCAATATCGGTTTGGAAGATGCCGGGGGTGTAGTCCATGGGGCCACCCTGCAGGCGGGTGAAGGGTAGGATGGTGGTGTGTCCGGGTTTGATGCGGCCACGGAATTCGGTGCCCATCGCGCTCTCGTTGCCAATCATGTTGGGCCAGGTGCGGCACAGCCCTGTGGGACGTACCGCCTCGTGGGCATTGACCATGATGTGATGCTTGGCAGCCTCCTCGATGGCATAGTGATAGTGGTTGATGATGCGCTGGCTGTAGTGATGCTCTCCCAACGGCTGTATGGTGCCCACATATCCGCTTTTCACAGCGTCGTAGCCATATCGGTTCATCAAGTTGTATGCCTTCTCCATCCAACGCTCGTAGTTCTGGGTCGAGGAAGAAGTTTCATGGTGCATCAGCAGGCGTATGCCTTTCTCGTGGGCGTAGCGGTTGAGGGCAGGCAGGTCGAAGTCGGGGTAGGGGGTGAGGAAGTCGAAGACGAACTCCTTCTCCACGCCGTACCAGTCTTCCCATCCGATGTTCCAACCCTCAATGAGGAGTGCGTCGAAACCATGTTCGGCGGCGAAGTCGATATAGCGGCGCACATTGGCATTGTTAGCCCCGTGTCGACCGTTAGGGATGGCGTGGGCATAGTCGGTCACGTCCAGTCGTACCGAGGGGAATTCGTTGGTATATGCCCAGCTGCTCTTGCCACTAATCATCTCCCACCACACGCCCATGTATTTCACAGGGTGAATCCACGACACATCCTCCAATGCGCAGGGTTCGTTGAGGTTCAGTATTAGGCGCGAGCGCAGCACCTCGGTGGCACTGGTGCACACCATTACCGTGCGCCACGGTGTGACACAGGGGCTCTGCAGCCGCCCTTTGTAGCCAGTAGCGTCGGGGGTGAGCTGGGTATGGAAAATGAAGTGAGTATCGTCGAGATGCAGGTTGGCAGTGGGATAGTCGAGTACCGCTGCCTCGTGCAGGTTGATATAGAGGCCGTCGTCGGTGCGCATCTGCAAGGCTGTTTGTACACTGCAGGGTGACGAACCCGTCCACGGCCAACCGCCACCAATGTGCGAGTCTTTATATAAGCCGCGTATCTCCGACAGGAGGCTCTCGGTGTAGTTGAACTCCTGTGTGTCGTAGTCGCCGGGTATCCACCACGCTGTGTGGTCGCCAGCCATGGCAAACTCGGTCAGCTCCTCCTTTATCCAGAAATAGACCAAGGCATTTTGCTGTATTGGCGGATACTCTTGTTGCAGTGTTAGCGGCAAATCCCTTTGGGGGAACTCGTAGCGGAAGCCTAGTCCGTCATCGTAGAGGCGGAAGCGTATGCACATCACTGTAGGGTACTTAGCAGTAGAGCCATTCATGCTCTCCACTGCTCCCACGGGCTGCTCCAGCGTCACCACCATCTCGTTATAGTGGTTGCGGATGTGTGCCTCTTCGCCCCACACAGGTTGCCACACCTCGTCGAATGTGCTGCGAGATACGTCTTTTAGAACAAAAGCATGTGCAAGGTCGTCGCGCCACTCCAGTGTGAAGCCCATCTTGGATGGCATGATGATGGGTTTCCCCTCTCGGTCAAGCATATAGGTGGGTTCGCCGTTCCCTGTCAAGCCAAAGGTCAGTTCCAACTTTCCGTCGGGACTGCGCAAGGTTGCCGCGTTAGCAGTGGTGATGTGTGTTCCTTGTGCGGCTGTGACAAAAGCCATAGCCATAATGAAAAAAAGTACAATTATTCTCTTCATATTTCAGTAGCATTGGATTTGCAAAGATACATATTTTCTATGATTTGATAATTTTTTTTTCTCGGAAGCATACTATGTTGTAGAAAAAATGTATTTTTGCACCAACATTTGGAACTATAAAAATACTTTTGCTATGATAAAAAAAGCATTATTTTTGGTTTTGATGATTGTTTTGTGCGTTGGGTCGACACTGGCATGTACAAATTTGATTGTCGGCAAGAAGGCCTCGAAGGACGGTAGCGTAATGTGCAGCTACAACTGCGATGGCTTTGGCTTTTCGGGGTCGTTATTCTATTCCCCTTCGGGACGGCATGCCAAAGGCGAGAAGATTGCCATCCACGGCTGGGGGCCACGCCATGAGGGACGTTTTGTGGAACAGGTGGAGTACACCTACAACGTGGTGGGACTGATGAACGAGCGGCAAGTGACGATTGTGGAGACCACTTTTGACGGACGGCTGGAACTGGTGAACCACGATGGGCTGCTTGACTATTTCAGCCTGATGCGCTTGGCTCTGCAACGTTCCGCCACTGCCCGCGAGGCGATACGCTGCATGGCTGAGCTGGTGGAGGAGTATGGCTATAACAGCAGTGGCGAGAGCATCACTGTTTGCGACCCCAACGAAGCTTGGATAATGGAGATTATCGGCAAGGGACCTGACCGAAAGGGGGCTGTGTGGGTGGCGCTGCGCATACCCGACGACTGCATCTGCGCCCATGCCAACCTGAGCCGCATACGGCAGTTTCCACAGCAGAAAAAACGCTCTTTTGCCAGTATTAGCAGCCGCAGTCTCAAGGAGATTAACCGACCGGAGGTGGAGTGTGTGTATGCAGAGGATGTGATTACGTTTGCTCGTGAAAAAGGCTTTTATAATGGCAGTGATGCCGACTTTTCGTTCCGCGATGCTTATTGTCCGATAGACTTCGAGAATGTGCGCTATGCTGATGCCCGCGTGTGGAGTTTCTTCCGTCATCACACCAGCCATGCCGAGATGGACAAGTATCTGCCCTATATCAACGGCGAGTTCGACAAGTGTGACCACCTGCCGCTGTGGATTAAGCCCGATGCCCCGCTGTCGCTGCGTGACGTGCAGAACGATATGCGCGACCATTTCGAAGGCACTCCGCTGGATATGACCGCCGATATGACCGCAGGGCCTTGGGGAATGCCTGTGCGCCCGTTGCCGATGCATTTCCAAACTTCGGACGGCACGCCCCTTTTCCGCGAGCGTGCCATTGCTACACAGCAGTCGGGCTTTACGATGACCTGTCAGATGCGGTCGTGGCTGCCCGACGATGTGGGCGGCGTCACTTGGTTCAACTGCGACGATGCCAACATGGTGGCTTACGTGCCGCTCTATTGCTGCATTACCCAGATCCCCGACTGTTTCCGTCAGGAAAACAATCCTCACACCGAATTCAGTGAAAAGTCGGCTTTCTGGATGAACAACTGGGTGGCCAATATGGTCTATCCCCGCTACTCGATGATGA
>CAMZFW010000001.1 GCA_947306225.1 uncultured Bacteroidales bacterium | reverse complement strand
AATGAACTTTTCGTAGTATGAACATCATCATTGCGGGCGACGGAGAGGTAGGATTCTACCTTGCCAAATCGCTGACTGAGTTGAACCACAACATCACCGTGGTAGACCCCAACTCCGAACTACTCAAACGTTTGGAGAAGGAGACCGACCTGCTTACCATTGCAGGCTCGTCCACCTCGCCACAGGTGCTGGCAGAAGCCAATGTGGCCGACTGCGACCTCTTTCTCGCCGTGTTGCACGACGAGAGCATCAACCTCATCAGCTGCGTTCTTGCCAAGAAACTGAAGGCAAAAAAGACCGTGGCACGCATCACCAATGCAGAACTTTTGCTCCCCAAACATCGCGACATGTTCCGCGACCTGGGTGTCGACGAGATGGTCTGCCCCGAGCGTATCGCTGCCAAGGAGATAACCAACCTGCTCAACAACTCGGTAGCCACTGAGTTCTTCGACTTCTCCGGTGGCCTGCTCACCATGTACGTGATACACCTCGAAGCCGACTCACCCGTCATCAACCACAGTGTGCAGGAATTGGTGCAGACCTACACGACCCTACAAGTGCGCATCGTCGCCATCCTGCGCAACGGCATGACCATCATACCCCACGCCGACACCGTCTTCCAACAGGGCGACCTTGCCTACCTCATCAGCCGCCCCAACCAGTTGGAAACCATCAAGCAGGTGTCGGGCAAGCAGGACATCTCTATCAACAAGGCAATGATTGTCGGCGCTGGACGTGTAGGACGCTATGCGGCCCTGACACTCGAGGAACGCATCCGTATCACCCTCTTCGAGGAGTCGCGCCGCCGCTGCGAAGAAGCCGCCAACCTGTTGAACAACACCCTCATCATCAATGGCGATGCCACCGACATCGAGCTGCTGAAGGAAGAGGGCCTGCAAACCACCGATGCCTTTATCGCCGTCACCGATTCGTCGGAAACCAACGTACTCACCTGCCTTCACGCCAAGAAACTAGGTGTCAAGCGCACCATCGCCCTAGTAGAGAACACCGGCTTCATCAGCATCTCGCAGGATATCGGCATCGACACCATCATCAACAAGAAGCTCATCACCGCCAGCTATATCTCACGCTTCATCGTCAAGGGCGACGCGGTGCGTAGCAAGTGGCTCAGCGGCACCAACGCCGAACTCATCGAATTCAACGTTGGCAAATGGGCTCCTGCCACCCGCCATACCATCCGCGACCTCAATCTGCCGCAAGGTGCCACCATCGGCGGCATCATACGCGGCAACGAGACCATCCTCCCCACCCGCGACACCCAGATTAAGGCCAAGGACAAGGTGGTTGTCTTTGCCCTGCCCATCGTGATGGAACAGGTAGCCCGGTTGTTCGAATAAGCCCAGAGTCAAAATCCAACATCCACTCCGCCATACCTTTTGCCCCTTGTCCGCACGATACCATAGGCTACACTTCAACGAGCTCAACCCCTATCAGCAGTTGGGCCTCCGTCGGTTCAATTTCCGACTGATGGCACGGCTCATCGGCATGATGCTTATCTACATGGCAATGAGTATGACGCTGCCGCTGGCCGTGTCGCTCTACACTCACGACGGCGCTCAGTTTGCCCTGGCCTTCTCTGCCGTCATCGTGCTCATGCTGGGGCTGTTCCTGCGCAACTTCGCAGGTCGGAGGGCAGAATACGAGCTGAAGGAGAACGAAAGCTACTGGATAACCCTTACCGTCTGGCTTGCCATCCCTTTCTGCGGCACATTGCCCTACCTCTTCACTGGCGGACTGGCATCGTTCACCGATGCCGTCTTCGAATCCTTTAGCGGCTTCACCACCACCGGCTCGTCGGTCGTGACACATCCCGAAGAGCTACCCGAGGGACTGCTGGTCTACCGTGCCCTCACCCAATGGGTAGGCGGCCTGGGGCTGTTGCTCTTCGTCGTGGCAATGCTCCGCAAGCTCACCAACGGTGCGGGACGGCTTTACGAAGCCGAGTTCTCCGGCACCCTGCAGCGCAAGCTGCATCCTCGCCTGTCTCGCAGTGTCAGCCGCATGTGGGCCATATACCTCCTCATCACCTTGGTCATGATTGTTGCGCTGCTGCTCTGCCGCACTCCGCTGGCCGATGCCCTCTGTCTGGCGTTCAGCACCGTCTCCACTGGCGGCTTCGTCACCCACAGCGACGGCGTTTCCATCCTCAGCGGTGGTGGGCTGGCAGTGGTAACGCTATTCATGTTCCTCAGCGGCATCAACGTCGCCATCCTCTACCGCTTTTTCACCCTGCGCTGGCGACACATAGGGCAAGATGAAGAGCTGCACACCTATCTCATCATCTTCTTCCTCTCCGCCTTCGTCAGCGCCCTCTGCTTCCACACCGTCGGCGACGACTGGTTCCATGCCATACACTACAGCCTCTTCCACATCGCCTCCACCATGTCCACCTGCGGCTTCTATATCCCCAAGCCCGACAACTGGTCGTTCCTGGTGAGCGTGATGACCTTTGTGCTCATCATCATGGGAGCCTCGGCAGGCTCCACAGGCGGCGGCATCAAGCTGAAGCGCATCATCATATTGATGAAATATGTAAGCAACTACTTCACCCGCATGATGCATCCCAATGCCGTCTTCCGCGTCAAAGTGAATGGCGAGCCTATTGACAGCGACTATATCAACAAGATATTCGCCTTTGTGTTCCTCTATATAGCCTTCATCGTGGGCGGTGCATTCGTCTTGACACTCTGCGGATGCTCCATACCCGATGCCATCTGCATGGCCGCCGCCAACATCAGCAACCTCGGCCCCTCACCCCTGATCAATAATCTCGGTGGCAGCCTCGACTACGCCCTCCTGCCCGCCCTCGCCAAGTGGACGCTCACCCTGCTGATGCTTGCCGGCCGTCTGGAGCTGTTCGCACTCATCGCCATCCTCTCGCCCGCCTATTGGCGCCGAGGCTAACAACCCCATCCCACCCATAAACCCCATTAACCCCAGAACCCCCAACTCACCCAAGCCACGCAAAACCTCAAATACATACTACGCTTTCTAGGCATCATGCTGATGGTTGAAGGGACGCTGATACTCAGCTGCCTCATTCCGGCAATCCACTTTGCCGACGGCACAGTCCTGCCCATCACGCTGTCGGGTCTGTTTACCTTCTGCGTAGGTCTGCTATTGCTCGTGCGCTACCGCCGCGCCAACCGCTCCGCCGACAAACGTACCTCATACCTACTAGTGGTCACCATGTGGGTAGTGCTACCCATCTTCGGCGCCCTTCCCTTCCTTGCCACCGGCGTGCTGCACTCGTTTTCCGACGCCCTGTTTGAATCCATCTCAGGCATCACCTCCACGGGTGCCACCGTATTCTCCGCAGTCGAGTGGCTGCCCTCCTCCATCCTGCTGTGGCGCAGCATGGCGCAATGGTTTGGGGGCTTCGGCATCGTGCTGTTGGTTCTCGCCCTAGTGCCTTCGATGGGCATCAACAAATACAGCCTCTACACCGCCGAGGCATCGGGTGCGGACAACACCGGCAAACAAACCACAACCATGTCGTCCTCTATTCAGCAGACCCTCGGCATCTATCTGCTGCTCACCACCGCCTTTGTCTTGGCTCTATGGAAAAGCGGCATGCACGTGTGGGATGCCGTCAACATCACCTTCACCAGCATCTCCTCGGGCGGTTTTTCTATTTACAACAACAGCCTCGAGCGTCTCACCCACGGCCAACAATACATCACAGCCCTGGCCATGCTGCTCAGCGGCATCAACTTCGCCATGCTCTACAATTTCTTCACTTTGCGCTGGGACCGCCTACACAAAAAGCTTGACCAACTCACATTCTACCTCATCATCTACCTCGTTGCCGCCACCTTCGTCACTTTGGCCTTACGTTTCAAAATGGGATATGACTGGAGCAACTCGCTCCGCTGCGGCATCGTGCAGACCATCAGCGTGCTCACCACCACTGGCGCACTCGCCGCCGACACCCAGCAATGGTGGGTGCCCATCACCTTTCTCTTCGTCGTGCTGTCGCTCTGTGGCGGCATGGCGGGTGCTACCACCGGCGGACTCAAGGCGATGCGCGTGCTCATACTGGTGCGCAACGTGCGTAAAATACTTCGCGACAAGCTCCACCCCCATGCCGTCAACCCCGTGCGCCTCAACCACAAGCCTGTTTCCCCCGATATCATCACCAACGTGATGGTCATCTTCCTAGTCTACGCCATCGTCATCTTTATCGGCATCATGCTGCTGATGCTCAGCGGCATCAACGCCACAGAGTCGATAGGTGCCGTCATTGCATGCATCACCAGCTACGGCCCGGGCCTCGGCCTCAGTGGCGGCTTCGGCTGCTATGCCGACTTCACCGTCCCCGCCAAGCTCATCTGCTCCTTCCTCATGATCTTGGGCCGCCTCGAATGCCTCACCGTACTGATCATTTTTACCCCCGCCTTCTGGCGCAAATAGCCTCCACCCTCTTATTCAAGAACATACACTCCGTTACCACATCTTACCGCATCTTACCGCATTTTACCGCATCTTACCGATTCCTACCGCATTCTACCGCATCTTACCGCATGCTATCGATTTTGGGGTCGTTTGCCGTCGCTAGAACGGCAAACGATCGGATAACGAACGGCAAACGAACGGTTAAGTGCTAGAGCGGCGAGCTCACCCAAGTGGGTGGGAAAAAGTCTCAGGCGACTGCTATAAAAGCGCTGTAACAAAAGCATAGAATCCACATAAACAAATACTTACAACCAAACAATAAAACTAAGAACACACCATCAACAGACAAACGTTAAAAAAAATGCACCCGTAAGGCTGCTATTACAGAAAAAAGTAGTACTTTTGCAATTTGAAATATTGTATCTATGGAGACCCCTATCATATCACTCAAAGATGTGACTATCAGCCATGACGAAGGCCCGCTGCTGACCCACGTGAACCTCGAGGTTGCCGCCAAAGAGTTCGTATATCTCATTGGCAAGAGCGGCGCAGGCAAGACCTCGCTGCTGCGCACCCTCTATGCCGACCGCACCATCGACCACGGCGAGGCGACAGTGTGCGGCTTCGACTTGGCACGCATAAAACGGAAACAGATACCTATGCTGCGCCGCAGGGTAGGCATTGTGTTTCAGAACTTCCGGCTGCTGAAGGACCGCAACGTGTACGACAACCTTGCCTTTGTGCTCCACGCTACGGGTTGGAAGAATGCCGACATCGACAAACAAATCAGGCAGACACTCGAAGCGGTGGGCATCGCCGACAAGGCTGCCGCCTCCATCCACCACCTGTCGGAAGGCGAGCAGCAACGCGTAGGCATCGCACGCGCCCTCATCAACAACCCCAGCCTTATCCTAGCCGACGAGCCGACGGGCAATTTAGATCCTGCCACCTCGTCGGACATCATGCAGTTGCTCGTCAACATCAACCAGCAGACTGGCACCACAATGCTCATTTCGACACACGACTTCATGATGATTGACAAATACCAGTCGCGCCTATTGGTATGCGAGAACGGCACCGTCACCGACCCCATGGCGGAAAGTCCCGACACCAAAAATTACGACACCGCACAATAAAGCAACACAAACTGCGTTATCACGAAATAAAAAATATTACGAATACTACGACCTTATCAACCCATAAGATGAAAAAGCGTCTCTTAATAATCTGTCTGGCAGCACTCTTCATGGTGCCTGCCACGAATGTGCAAGCACAGTACCGCAAGAAGAAACAAACCACCGAAATTGTCCGCGAGGGCAACAACAAACGTCTGTGGCTCCGCAACAAGGCGGACACCAACTGGCATCCTACACCCGGCGGCCTGTATGAGCAGGTGACACTGCCTGAACTGAACAAGAAGGGCAAGAAGACCGAGCCCATTATCGACATGGGCGGCAAACATAAAGTGCGCGAATCGGCCTACGACACGGTGTGGAAGTTCACCGCCTTCGACGGCAAGACGTTCTACTACATCAATTACAACTACAACGACTTCCGTCCCCTGAAGTGGCTCAAGGACAACCAGCGCGACTGGGGCACCTTCGACCCTGTGATAGACTACCTGACCACGGCAGGCCGCATACCGATGCACATCTGCGCCATATTCGCAGTCAATCCTACCATTACCGACCAAGACCAGCACGACGAGATTGCCGCCAACGCACAGATGGAGGCCTTGATATCGCTCGACTACCTACGCGACATCTTTATCGAGAAGGAGTTGAAGAACAAAATCAGCTATAAGGTGGCAGAAGTGGACTGGCGCTATTGGAAAGATGCGTCGTACTTCACCGACCCGCAGCCCACAGACGACCTCATCCGTGTGGGTCTGATTGTGGACTTCAGCTCGAAGAAGGTAGACCTGCTGCCCAGTGCCGCAAAGGATGCCAAGAGCTTTGCCGACATCAAGTTCTTCCCGAACGATGCCACCATACAGGACTCCTACATCCCTGAGCTGGACAACTTGGCGAACTATCTGAAGCAGGAGTCGGGACTGGAAGTGCTGCTGACGGGCTACTGCGACAATGTGGGCACGGAGACCTATAACATGGGGTTGTCGCGCCAGCGTGCCGTTGAAATCAAGAAGGCACTGATGAAACGCGGCATTGCCGAGAACCGTATCGAAGTGATTGCCCGAGGCGAGGACGACCCTGTGGGCGACAACAACACCTATAGCGGCCGGCTGGCCAACAACCGCGTGACGGTGGTGATACAGTAGAACGAGAGAGGTAACCAGAGTAATCTGAATAATCAGAATACTCTGAATACTACGACTACTAAGAATATTCTGAATACTCCGACAACAAAGAAAGCTACCATCAGCAACAAGGACACATACAGAGCATTATGCGAAACAGAGGGGTCAAGGATTCCTCTGTTTTTGCAATATTGGTGGATGGAGACGGTGTGCCACGGCAAGCAATGGGACGTGGCACTGGCACACGACGACGAAGGAAACGTCACCGGGACCCTGCCCTACCTGATTGGGTCGAAAATTGGATTGAGATATGTCGTGCAGCCCCAATTGACACAGTATAACGGACCGTGGTACCAGTCCGACGACCCGAAGGTACGGCACTATGCCGACATCCAGTTCAGAGCCTGGCTACAGTCTCTACGGCTGACGCTATTCCAACAGAACGTCGCACCAGGGCTGAACGACTTGACGGGTTGGGAGGAGTATACCGTCACGCCACGCGTGACATACCGAATCGAAGACATCTCCGACCCGCAACAAGTGTTTGAAGGCTTCGACAAAAGTCGCAGACAACGGCAGATAAGACGGGCCGAAAGGACATTGACCGCCGACCGTGGCATCACCCCAGCGGACTTTGCACGCTTCCATACGGAATATTGGCAGTCGCGCGGACAGAAAGACCTGCTGTCGGAGGAGTTTATGGTGAGAGTCATCGACACTGCCCTGCAACGGCGACAGGGGGTGCTGCTGGGTGTCCGCGACGAAGAAGGGAGTCTGCAAGGAGCGCGTTTTGTGGCATTTGACGACAACTGCGGCTACGCCCTGCTGTCGGCACTGCATCCCCAACACCCAAACGGGACATCGGCACTGCTATTCTGGCTCATCCTGCAGGAGTTGTCGGGACGCTGCCACAGCTTCGACTTCGAGGGCAGCATGGATCCGGGGATTGCCCTTTCGTACAGTCTCTATGGAGCCCAGCCCACCACCTATTACCAACTTACGCGCTGTCCCAACCCGCTGCTACGAAAGCTGTTGAAAAAATAATACCACTATGCTACAGCAATTGAAGAACATAGACTACGACAGCCTGCCCATAAGCGACTACAGCCGCCAATACATAAAGCGGATGTTGCCCGTGATAGACTACTATCTGGACATCTACCGTCGCAGCCTCCGGCAGATGATTCAAGCGTTAGGCAAAGCCCCTGCGGACATCGCCATGGTGGACTATGGCGGCGGGCACGGATTCCTCAGCCTGACTGCCAAGGATATGGGTATCGGCAGGGTAATCTATGTTGATTTCAACCCGCAGGCGGTGGAGACGGTGCTGGCATTATCAAAAGAGGTAGGCGAGGGTCCCGACGAGGTACTGCTAGGCGATGCGGGAGTCTTGCGGCAGTGGTGCGCCGACAACGGTGTTACACCCGACGCACTGCTGGGTATGGATGTGATAGAGCACATCTATCGACTGGAGGACTTTTTTGCCGACATCTATGCTGCTAACCCAAACATCTTCATGCTTTTCACCACAGGCTCCACACCCTACAACCCATGGGTGATGAGACGGTTGCACCGCATCATGCAGGCCGACGAACTGGGGCACAACGGGCAGCCAGGGTTCTTCCAATTGCGCAAAGAGCATATCCTCAAACACTTCCCCGAGATGAAGGATTTGGAAGCCGACATCTGGGCGACAGACACACGCGGACTGACCTATCCCGACACGCTCACCGCCGTTGACACCCACACGCCATATAAGGACATCGATGCCTATAACACCTGCGACCCCGCCACGGGCAGTTGGACGGAACGCATACTGCCTATAACGGCCTATCAGGCACTTGTGCGGCCATACCACGCCACCGTCAGCGTCAGGCTGGGATATTACAATACCCACCGGAAAGGACTTAAAGGTATTGCCTCGCGACTGGCCAACCTACTGCTCCACATCCCCATTGCACGCCCGCTGGCACCATTTATAGTACTCTCTATTTATTCCGAACACTCCGAGTAGTCTGAATAATCAGAATGGTCAGACTAATCAGAAAAAAAAGCAACACCCCTGCAATGAACATCCGCCTGCTAGTTGTATCCAAGACCGACATACCCTATATCCAAGAGGGCATTGACGTGTATGCCAAACGGCTGAAGCATTATGTGAACTTTGAGTTGGAAGTCATACCCGCACTGAAAGACCAAAAAGGAGCTTCGTCCGACGAGATAAAAGAGCGCGAAGGAGCACTGATACTGAAACGACTGGAAGGTGCCGACCGTATCGTGCTACTTGACGAACACGGCAAGGAACACACCTCGGTTGGATTTTCGCAATATCTACAAAAACAGATGAACGCAGGCGCACGTTGCCTAGTGTTTGTGGTAGGTGGAGCCTTCGGCTTCGCGCCATCGGTCTACGCCGCCGCTCACGACAAGATATCCCTCTCTCAAATGACTTTTAACCACCAGATGGTGCGACTTTTCTTTGTGGAGCAGCTCTATAGAGCCTTCACCATCCTCCACCACGAGCCCTACCACAACGAATGACGGCATTTTTCTACAAATAATTTTTCTAAATAAGAAAAAAGTTGTATATTTGCAACGTCAACCATCCAGCCTATTGATGGGCAAGTGGGTGGGAGACAGGACATAATAAAAAGGACGCTGAAACAGCGTTTTATCTGCGGTCATCGAATCTAGAAAAGTTAAACCTATCACGTGATAAGACAGAGTCGGCGCCTATTGGTGTGATATATACATGTTTTGTATATTGTCACAGTGTGGGCTTGGCATTGTTTATCTTCGGTAGGTGGGCATGCTAGAGCCTTGATGACGGGATAAACGATAAGTTTGATACCCGCACTTCTTTTTATATGCCTTACTGGAATAAAAATTCAACAACTCTGCCCTACGGGTATCGGGCAAAAGAACCGACGTGCCCAATGGTAAATAACTGGGCTGTGTAAAATGATAAAACAGAAAAAGAAGGAGTATGACGCTCCAATGGTCGAACTGATTGATGCCCGCATCGAAAAAGGTTTCCAACCCAGCAGTCTGTCTTCCAATGGCACACTAAGTGACAACATATCTGAAGGAGATAGCTATGACAACCGCATCTTCTCTTAATACAGCATAATTCAAATCAAAAAAGTTAGTACTATGAAGAAAACGTTAGCATCAATGGCTGCTATTGTCATCATCATGGCTGCATTCTCATCCTGCCAAAAGGAAAGCGATGTTGTTGATACCTTCACCACAACGATGGAAAAGGTTACTGACGACCAGAATAATAAAACCACTATGGACAGAGGATTTATGCATTGGATGACGGGCGACAAAATAAAAGTATTTGGTTCAGAAAGCAGTGGAATATATACCGTGAACAATGCTGGCAGCGGGCAGGTATCATTTGTGAGAGAGAGCGGTAATCCAGGGAGTGCTCCTTACTGTGCCATCTATCCCGCCTCTTCTGCCATAGACAATAACAACATTGAACTACCTGTGATACAAGTAACTGCCGACGGCTCGCTGACAGGCTATCCTATGTATGCAGAATCGCACGGCACAAGTTTGGATTTCAAGAACCTCTGTGGCATCCTGCGTCTACGTCTTCAAAAGGAAGGAATCAACGTTACAGCCATCGAAATTACTACCGACATTGATATTGTAGGTGACTTCAGCGTGAATTATAATAATGGGAACCCCATACTGACAAGTGTCAGTCACGGCTTTAATAACGTAATGATGACCTGTGCCAGAGCACAGAGTATTAACTCACAAAAGGACTTCTACTTGTTTCTGCCAGCCCATACCTATGAGGCGATGCGAATACGCATCTACAGCAGCGATGGTGGTGTATGCACCAAGACTGTAAGCAACGGATATAGCGTACGCGTACAACGTAGTAAAATAACCACTATCACACTTAGTGATAATAATCTCACTTTCACACCAAATGCGGGAGCACTATCTGGCCTCTTCACAATCAACGAGTTGGGTGATAAAGTACGCTTCTCGCAAGGAAACCTACAGTACACTATCCTCGGCACTCATACAGGAGCATTAGGAAACAACATGCCAGGTACATGGCGATTTGCCCCCAATCAATATGAACGTGTAGGCTACCGGTACGGAGAAAGCCATCAAAGTATTTACGATGGGCTTGAATATATATCTGTAGATATTAGTGATAATTATAGAAGCTGGATAGACCTATTCGGATGGGGTACAGGAAACAATCCCACACTATCCTCAATGTACACTGAGTACAATACCTTCGTAGACTGGGGTATGAATGCTATTAGCAATGGTGGTAATGTGGGCAACCTGTGGCGCACTCTAACATATAATGACTGGAGTTATATCCTTTGGGGTCGCGACGATGCCAGTGACAAATTTGCCACAGGTAATATTAATGGTATCGGAGGCTTTATACTTATACCAGACAACTGGACAACACCAGCAGGATGCTCTTTTTCACCTGGTGGTGCCGGCGATTGGACGCATAATAGCTATACGCATTTACAATGGGAATTGATGGAAACTAGTGGTGCAATTTTCTTTCCTGCATGCGGACACCGTGAAGGCACTGATGTAGACGCTGTATTCAACTATAGCTGGTACCATACATCTACACCCATGGGTGAATTAGGCGGATATGTGTATTTTATAGCTGGCGACTGCGGAGGTGTATCAAATGGTGGCTGCCTGCCTTATAACGGTCTATCCGTACGTCTTGTAAAAGATGTTGAATAATTATGTCTTAGCGGACGTTCTCGTTGCGGCGTATTTGTAATATTGCAGATACGCCGCAACTGATTACATAATCTTCTTTAACGGAGCCTCGCGGAAGGTCATTGTGTCGATATATCGGCCTTCTTCGCCTTTCAGTGCCATGCGGAACTCGGCGAAGGTGCGGTGCTCCATGTAGATGACGTTGTAGACATCGCCCACATTGTCGATGAAATGGGCATCGCTGTCGGTGATAAAATTGAAGCGCTTGAGGTAGGCGAACTTCTTCAGCATCTCTTCTTTGGTGGTGAAGCGGTTAATCTCCAAACCATCAGCCTTTAGGTCGGGCGGCACGAAACCCAACTGGCTGGTCAGCGAAGTGGTGCCTTTGTTGACATGTGCTGGCACGAAGAGTCCCCCGACGCGGTGCACCTCCTCATAGATGCCGTCGATGTCTACATCTATGCCATTGAGCAGGTGGTACTCCTCCTCGCCCACAATCTCGTCGTTCTCGTCTACGATGAGCTGGTAGCCAAAACGGTCTTCGTCGTTGGGAATTGGGGGCAAATGCTGGTCAAGAAAGGTCTGGAATTCGTCGAGCTGGTCGTCAGTCTCGAAATAGGCAAGACAGTGCGCCTCCTCCTGCGATGTCACCTCGACACCACCTAGCACAAACAGACCACGTTCGCGCCCCACCTTCTGTGCCACTTTGACCTGACGGGTGGTATTGTGGTCGGTGATGGCAATCATATCCAACCCACGTGCCAATGCACGCTCCACGATTGCCGTGGGGCTCATCTCCAAGTCGCCACAGGGCGACAGCACCGTGTGGATATGCAGGTCTGCCTTAAAGGGAGTCATGGGAATTGAGAATTGAAAATTGAGAATTGAGAATTATTGCAGAACAACGCCACAATAATCTCATTTTTCAATTTTCACCTTTCACTTTATTAGTTCGTATATCTTTCCTGCGGTCTCGAAAGTCTCCATGGTGGTGCTCAGGAAGGGAATGCCCTCCTCGTTGCTCTGTTCCAATGTCTCCTCGGTGGCAGTCTGGCCTTTCACAAGGATAACACAAGCCAACTCTTTTAGGGAAGCGATGGCCATCACATTCTTATGCACCTGTAGTGTCACCCACACGTTGCCCATCTCGGCATTGCCCATCACATCACTCAGTAAATCGGACACATAGCATCCTTCTATTTCGCGGTCTAAGCCATCGGCACCCGAAAGCACTTTTAGACTCAATTTCTCGACAAGTTCTCTTACTTTCATAGTAGTATTGTTTAATATTTCAGAATGCAAAAATACAATTTTTTTTCCACATACGCGTTATTCTTTACAAAAAAGATACAAACATGCAATTCCGATTATCCTACAATGAGGTCGAACAAATCTCCGAAAGCAAAGCGGGCAAACGCATCCCCCTCTCCTACAGCGACAGCCACACCGTGCGCATTTCCTACCCCGTGCCCCTCATGGGGTCCGTGGGCGTGGACATCAAAGTAGACCGCATTAATGGCAGCGACGTCTTTCTTTCATTCAATGGCGGTGCGGCCATCGAGTTTATGCTTCGTACCGCCCTCAATCAGGCGAAAAATCAACCTGGAATGGAGATGGTGCAGATGCTTGGCGGCAACCAGCTGCTACTCTCACTAGGCAAAAGTCCTAATCTTGCCCCCATCTTCGAGCGCGTCACCCTTGAGGACATCTGCTTCGACGAGCAGTTCATCATCATCCAGTTCACACCCAAGTCCGACCTGCTCTAATAATGCCGCTCCACTACATCCACCACAGCTGTTTCGCCTACAGCGATGCGGATTTGCTTATTATCTATGACTACTGGCGCGACCCAGAAGGACTACTGCCCAAATTCCTTGAAGAGGCTAAGCGAGACGAGAAGGCTGTATACTTCATCGTCTCACATTTCCACGAAGACCATTTCAACCCTGACATAGTAAACTGGTGTGCCGAGCGCAAGGAAGAGCGTTGGTACCTACTGCCATCTTACGACACCGTTCGGCGGCGGCGAATAGACAAGACTTTGCCTTTGGCTGTGCTACGTTTCGGCGAGACGGTGCAGACACCCCACTTCACCATCCAAGCCTACCGCTCCACCGACGTAGGTGTCAGCACCGTTGTCACTCTTCGTGACGGCACCACCCTCTACCATGCCGGCGACTGCAACAATTGGTACTTCCCACCTTGCACCGAAGAAGAGATGAGCAGCCATGTAAAGGTGACTCCAGACCAGATGGAAAAACTATTCCTTTCTATTATCCGCGACCTGCGTGCCGACCATCCGAATATAGACCACGCCATGTTCCCCGTGGACCCACGCCTCGGACAAGAGATGCTACGCGGCCCATTACAATTCCTTAAAGCAATAAATGTGCATCACTTCCATCCGATGCACTATTGCACACCGGTACAAATGTAAGACTAGGCAGATTTGCGGCTGCCAAGCTTCAATCCATACCATACGTCACGTAGCAACATAAAGATACGTGGAGTAACCCATGCGCTCAGAGCACAAAGCCCTGCCATACCCAATCCCCAGAGAATATCGTGGGTGCAGGTAAACACGATGAAGACCACAATTCCATTGATGAACTGCAAGAGCAGTCGGATTCCGTAATTGACCGAACTACGGAACTGAGAGTCTTGGATGACTCTTTGGACAAAAAGATGGGTGGGCAGGAACACGGTAACGTTGCTGAGCAACCAATATTGCCATATTGGCACGATGGCCGCTACCGTGAGCAATAAGGCCAAAAGTGCCAGAAGGCTCTTGCCCACAGTCCAATTCTTGGAGGCAAACCACAGCGGAACGCCACGTTGGCGACATTTCTCAGCGAAGGTGGCACCCTGGTCATACAGCGGCTGACGCTGCTCGTCGGGGAGGGCAGCAATCGACTCACTGATGTGCCTGCGTGCTACAAAGCGGTTGAACGGGTTGTTGTACAACCTCAATTCGTGGAGAGCATCCTGCGTCTTGAAGTGGCAGTAGGCATATTCGTCGTCATACCTGTCGTGACTTACCACATCGTGCATCTGAGCTTTGAGAGAGGAGGTAAGGGCACTGCGCATTTGGTTGAGTGCGACAGGCTCGTTGGTCTTGTATTCAGACATAAACTGCCTAATGTCGATAGGTTTGCCAATGTTCGCACCGACATTGTGGTATGGACACTCGTAGTGGTCGTAGTCGAGACCGACAGGGAGGATGTAGAGAGGCTTGTCGCCCAATTCGGATTGAGTTGCACCTGCGATGCGGAACATGCCTTTGACCAAGGGCAACAGCTGATGGCGGTCGTTATGACGACCCTCTGCCATCAGACAAAGAGGTACCCCTTTCTCAATCACCTCGCGCGCGGTGTTGAATATCTCTTCGTTACGCGACAACGACTCACGCCCATCGCGTATACGGTAGACCGGACTGATACGCAACCATGTGAGGAAAAAACGGGCAACGGGGTTCTGAAAGATATCGGCACGTGCCAGAAATACCGTCTTGCGGTTCATCACCTGCAAGATAACAAGTGCGTCCATCAGAGCGTTCTGATGACAGGGGGCAATGATGAAATGTTCTCCCCAAGGGATGTTTTCTTTGCCTCGCACCGTGAAGGTACGGTAATGGCAACGCACGCCATAAAGCACCACAGGCAGTAGGAGGCTATAAAAAAAGTTAAAATCAGCCAACTTGTTTTTCATGCTGCAAAAATACAAAATAATTTCGACATTTTTGAGTTATATGGGAAATTTATGAAGACTATTATGAAAAAGGTTCTCTTCATAGTCCTGCTGGCAGCTGCATACGCAATGCCCTTACCCACTCAAGGACAGGCCAGTGCCGAGCGCAAGGTGCGTTTTGGCATTATCGTTGACGGCGACACCATTCCATACTACCGACTCAACGAGGTGAAGGTGATAGAATCAGGTTCGCTGCTCAGCGAAAAGGAAATTCGCAAGAATCAGAAACTAATCCGCAACGTAAAGAAGATGCTACCCTACGCCAAAATCGGCAAACAGCGTTTGGACGAACTCGAACGTCGCATTGCCGATATGCCCAAGCGCGAGCGCAAAGAGGCCATCAAGCAGGCGGAAAAAGATTTGCTGGCAGATTTCAGTGACGAGCTGAAGGCATGTACTATCTCACAAGGCATGGTTCTGTTGAAACTGATTGACCGCGAAACTGGGCGCACCTCATACGTGCTGGTCGACGAACTACGGGGCAAAATACGTGCGGGTTTCTACCAAACATTTGCACGTCTCTTCGGATACAATCTCAAATCCGCCTACGACCCAAAACATAACAAGGATGACTACCTCATTGAGCGAATCGTCTTATCTATTGAACGAGGGAAACTATGACAGGATATTGTTTTTTGAGTGCAGTGCCTATGCGCCGAGAGCCCTCCGACCGCTCGGAGATGGTAAATCAACTGCTGCTTGGTGACACTTTCGAAGTGCTGGAGCGTCAAGAGAAATGGTCACGTATATGCTGTGACTACGACGGCTATGAGGGATGGGTGGACAACAAGCAATACAAAGAGGGGAAACCCACCACGCACACATCCAAGCCCTTTCACAACTCCCCTAGCGAGGTGGCTCTGACAGAATACCTTGGCGCACCTTACCTGTGGGGTGGGCGTACGGTAATGGGCATTGACTGCTCGGGGCTGACACAGGTATGCTTCAAAGCATGCGGCATACCGCTGCTGCGCGATGCCTCACAGCAGGCCACGCAAGGAGCTCTTGTGCCCTACCTCTCTGATGCACAGCCCGACGACCTCTGCTTCTTCTGCAACGACGACGGCAGAATTGTCCACGTGGGAATCTATTTGGGCGATGGCAAGATAGTGCATTCTTCCGGACAAGTGCGCATTGACACCCTTACATCCGACGGCATCGTCAACAACGACACGCTGCAACTGACCCACACACTTCACTCTATCCGACGGGTAGCCAATTAATACAAACGTGGCTGCAACCGTTAACGATTACAGCCACGCAATGTCCTATCTCATCATTACTTAAACAAGTCGGCAATCACGTTCTGATAGTATGAAGCAATGTTCTTACGCTTAATCTTAAGCGTGGGAGTCAGGAGCTGATTCTCCGTGGTCCAATTATCCGTGACCAACTGGAAGCGTTTCACTTGCTCATGGTTGCCAAGGGTAGCGTTGTACTTGTCTATTACGCGCTGATAACGTGCCAGCACCACTTTGTCGGACACCATCTCCTCACGGCTCTTAGCCGAGACACCGTGGCGCACGCACCAGTCTTGAAGCATATCAAAGTCAGGTGCGATAATTGCTGCAGCAAACTTCTCACCCTCACCGACGACCATCATATCAAGGATAAAAGCTGATTCTTTAAACTTCTCCTCAATCACCTCGGGATTGACAAACTTGCCCATCGAGGTCTTGAACATATTCTTCGTGCGACCTGTTAGGAACATGTACCCGTCAGCATCTAGATAGCCCGTGTCGCCAGTGTGGAACCAACCCTCTTCGTCAATCACCTCGGCCGTAAGCTCTGGTGCCTTGAAATAGCCCTTCATCACATTATCGCCACGACACTGTATTTCGTTGTTGGCTGGGTCGAAACGCACTTCGATGCCTGGCAGCACAAAGCCTACTGAACCCACACGGCGACCTTCCTCGGCATAAGTGTTGGTAACAGCCACCAATGGCGAACATTCAGTAAGACCGTAGCCTTCGTAGAGGTCAAGTCCCACAGCAGTAAAGAAGCGCGTCAGTCGTGGCTGTATCGAGGCACCGCCCGAGACCAGCATGTGGAAGTTTTCACCCAAAGCCTTGCGAATCTCAGCATAGACCAGCTTGTCAGCTATCGAGTGCTTTAGGTTGTATATGGCCGTACGCTTCTTGTCGTTCAACTCATACTGGAATCCCAAGTCTATAGCCCAGTCGAAAATCTTTTTCTTGACACCTGTCAGTTTTTCGCCTTTACGGAATATCTTGTCATACATCTTTTCGATGAATCGGGGTACCGCAGCCATCATGTAGGGGTTCACCTCTTGTGCATTGTCCGCCACTTTGGCGATGCTCTCAGCGTAGTAGATTTCCATGCCAAGATACTGGTAGAGGTAATTCATCATGCGCTCATAGATATGGCACATTGGCATCCAACTTAGGGCTCGCGTCCACGTCTTCCCAGGAGAATCTTTAATACCCAAAACATTTAATAGTATACCTTTGTGGGCAAGCATGACACCCTTGGGAGTGCCCGTGGTACCACTCGTATATATCATTGTCGCCACATCGTCGGTGGTGATGCTGTCTTTAATTGCTTGAAGTTTTTCTGGTTGCGGATTGGCCTTACCAAGCTCAAAGAGTTCATCAAGCTGGTGCGCTCCTTCCACATGATTAATGGTATAGATAGTCTTAACCTCCGGCAACTGCGGGAGAATCGAGGTGATTTTCTTGTACAGTGCCTCTGTCTCTACAATGATGTAACGCACCTCGGAATGATTGAGGATATAGAGGTACTCACTGACGCTGATTGTGGGATAAATTGGCACCAACACGCTGCCAATCATCTGCGTGCCCATGTCTATGTAGTTCCATTCAGGACGACCCGATGAAATCAATGCCACATTCTCACCACGTTCCACACCCAACTGCATCAGGGCGTAGCTTATCTGGTTCGATTTCTCAATATACTCATCAATATAATGTTTTTTCCATTCATTGCCCTCTTTGCGAACCAATGAGGCGCGTTCGGGGCTGAGTGCCTTTTTGCGATCCAAAAGGTCAAATAGTCTTTTCGGTTCTTCCATTATCTTAATAATTGTTAATCGGAGTGCAAAAATACCAATCTCATTAATAACAGACGACAAAAAGGTTACTCTTACCATGTTAAAAGGGACAAAGCGATAGTTTTTAGGTGCTATATGGCATATTTTTAGGGACGAAATAAGGGTTGTTAAAATTTTATAACACGTAAAATGGGATGAATATTAGAGCAATTATACTGCATAAGGAGACTCAACAATGCTTTTTCCCCACTGACTAGCAACATATAAGTTGTCAGACAAAAGACAAGTCAGACTGAACTCAGCCATGACCATGCAAGTTAAAAATTGTCATCATAGACAATTATTGCTTTTTTTTGTGTATATTTGCAATTTAAAAATGAACACACAATAAAATGCTCGTTACTGACAAGCAACTATTTGACAGCCTTAAAGCAGGCAATTATATGCCAGTGTATCTGCTCACGGGTGAGGAAAATTACTATATAGACCAAGCCTCAGACTTCATAGAGGAGAACATTGTAGAGGAGAGCCTGCGCGACTTCGACCAGACCGTGCTGTATGGTCGCGATACCGATATGCGAACTGTGATATCGTATGCCAAGCAGTTTCCTATGATGTCGCCCGTGAAGCTGGTGCTGGTAAAAGAGGCTCAAGACATTAATAGCAAGGAATGGGACCTGCTGGCGGACTACCTCGAACACCCGCTCAGCCAGACTCTACTGGTGTTTTGCTACCGACACAAGAAACTGGACAAACGTGGCCGTGCATATAAAGCCATCAACAACAAAGGATACATTTACGAGCACGCGAAGCTCTACGACAGCCAGTTGCCCGACTGGATAGGTACATTCGCCAACCAACATGGACACACCATTACCCAAAAAGGGTCTGTGATGATTGCAGAATCTATCGGCAATGACTTAGGGCGTATCGCCAACGAACTGTCTAAAGTGTTCATCTCCCTCAACCCTGGCGACATTATCAACGAGGACATCATTGAGCGCAATATTGGTATCAGCAAGGACTATAATGTCTTTGAACTACAAAAAGCCATTGGCCGACGTGACGTGCTGCAATGCAACCGCATCGTCAACCATTTTGCCGCCAACCCCAAAGACAACCCCATTCAGATGGTGCTTCCATCGCTCTATGGCTACTTCATCAAGGTGATGATATACCACCAGCTACCAGACAAGAACCAGGCTGCCAGTGTGCTGAAGGTCAATCCCTATTTTGTGCGCGACTATGCCACCGCAGCCAGCAACTATCCTCTTGGCAAACTTGCCTCATGCATCGGCTACCTCAACGATGCCGACCTGCGGTCCAAAGGCATACGCAATGCGGGCACCGTCACCGACGGCGAACTGCTCAAAGAACTTGTATTTAAAATCATCCACTAGTGACAATTGAAATATCTATATGAAACGACTCCTTGTTTTCTGTTTTTACCTCTTACTTTTTAGTCTAATACAGGCTCAGACCGTCAAGGGTGTCCTCACCGACGAAGAAACAGGCGAAGCCATCCCCTTTGCCAATGTGGTGCTTGACGGTACTCGCTACGGCGCCGCTACCGACCTCAACGGCTTCTACCTCATCAACAAGATGCCTGCTGGCGATTATACACTGCGCGTGCGCTTTGTCGGATACCACGAATACACCGAACCCATCACTATCGGTAAGGGGCAGACCATTGTCCGTAACATTTCACTCAAAGCAGAGTCGAAAACGCTGAAAGCTGTCACCGTCACCGACAATCGCATCGAAGAACGCAAAATACAGACACAGGTGTCTGTCGAGAAAATCACCGCCTCACAGATACAGCAAATGCCGTCCATTGGCGGCACCGCCGACCTAGCGCAATACCTACAGGTGCTGCCTGGCATCAATTCCACCGGCGACCAAGGTGGCCAACTCTATATCCGTGGCGGCTCTATGATACAGAATCTCTGCTTGCTGGACGGCATGATTGTCTACAATCCCTTCCACTCCATCGGACTCTACTCCATCTTCGAGACCGACATCATACTGAATGCCGACGTCTATACTGCCGGCTTCGGTGCCGAATATGGGGGACGGCTGTCGTCAGTGATGGACATCACCACTCGCGACGGTAACAAAAAACGACACACCGGCAAGATAGGGCTAAACACATTCGGTGCATCGATACTCCTCGAAGGCCCTCTCAAGAAAGAGACCGCCACCAGCCACACCACAGTCACCTATCTTCTCTCTGCCAAAAACTCGTTCCTCTCCAAGACGTCCACCATTCTCTACCCCTATGTCAAGAGTTCACTTCCTTTCGACTTTACCGACCTCTACGGCAAGGTATCTATCAACTCAGGCGAAGGCAGCAAAATCAACTTCTTCGGGTTCCGATTCGACGACGACGTTACCGGCTATCAGTCTCTGGCCGACTATCACTGGCAGAACTACGGTCTCGGCACCAACTTCATGCTGGTGACGGGCTCTAGCTCCATTCTGGAAGGCCATGTCGCCTACTCCGACTACACCGTCAACCTCAACGACTCTTCCAAGCATGAGAAATACAGCCGTATCAACGGCTTTAACATGGGGCTTGACATCACCAACTTCGTCGGCTCCAACCGACTGAAGTACGGTCTTGCCATCGAAGGCTACCATACCGACTACCAGTTCTACAACTTTTATGGCATCCATTCCGAACAAAACGAACACACCAACAACATCTCAGCCTACGCCACTTACAAGATTGCTGTAGACAAATGGCTCATCGACCCCGGCCTGCGCTACATCTTCTACTCGTCGCTCAATGCTAGCAGTTTCGAGCCTCGACTGGCTGCCAAATACAACGCCACCGACCGTTTCCGTCTCAAAATGGCGGGCGGCCTATACAGCCAGATATTCCTCGATGCCCGTTCCGACAACGACATCGTCAATCTGTTCAACGGCATACTGTCGGGTACAGGCAGTCTCAACAAGCCCACCACTTTCCAAGGCGACCCAGTGCAAAATTGCATCCAGCATTCGCAGCACATTGTGGTGGGTGCCGAGTACGACTTCTCCAACCATCTTACCGCCAACGCGGAAGTATACCTAAAACATTTCAACAACCTACTCAATTCCAACCGAAACAAGATGTTCGACCGCAACGACGACGCCTACAGACCCACTGGAGCCTATGCCAAGCCCGAATACCTCCTCACCGATTTCATCATCGAGACAGGCAACGCATACGGCTTCGACATGAGCCTCTGCTACGACATCGACTGGCTATACCTATGGGCAACCTACTCCCTCGGCTGGGTGAAGCGCACCGACGAAATACAGACCTACACACCTCACTACGACCGTCGCCACACCATCAATCTGCTCGGCACCGTCCGTTTAGGCGAAACCTACGAATGGGAAATCAGCGGTCGATGGAGCTTCGGCAGTGGATTCCCTTTCACCCAGACACAAGGCATGTATGAGAACATCACCTTCCAGGAGGGTATCGCTACCGACTACATCCTTACCAACGGCGACTACGGCCTTGCCTATGGCGAATTGTACGCCGGACGTCTGCCCAACTACCACCGTTTCGACCTCAGTGCCAAACGTCGTTTCTCCATAGGCAAACGCTCTATCCTCGACGTCAACTTCAGCGTCACCAACGTATACAACCGCAACAACATCTTCTACTTCGACCGTATCACCTACACTCGCGTCGACCAACTGCCTATTCTGTGGAGTGCCGGCCTCACCTTCAGCTTCTAACCCTACATACTCATGATAAACCCAAAGATTGATGCCTCGTGGCTCGAAGTGCTGCGACCCCAGTTCGAAGCCCCCTATTTCGCGCAGCTGAAAGAGTTTCTTATTGCCGAACGCCAGCAGTATGTCTGCTACCCAAAGGGTGGCGACATCTTCGCCGCCTTCGACCGCACCCCATTCGATAAGGTCAAGGTGGTCATCCTGGGACAGGACCCCTACCACGAGCCCGGTCAGGCGCACGGCCTCTGTTTCTCAGTGCCTGCAGGCATCGCCGTGCCACCCTCGCTGGTCAATATCATCAAGGAAATAAACAGCGACCTCGGCACCAATATTCCACTCACCTGCGGCAACCTCACCGGCTGGGCCGACCAAGGCGTGCTGCTGCTCAATGCCACGCTCACCGTGCGTGCCCATCAGGCAGGCTCTCACCAGCACCGCGGCTGGGAACTGTTTACCGATGCCGCCATACAGGCACTGGCGCAACAACGCTCAGGCATTGTATTCATGCTTTGGGGAAGCTTTGCCATCAGCAAGGCACAATACATCGACCGCAGCCGCCACTACGTCCTCACGGCCCCTCATCCGTCGCCGCTGTCAGCCTACCGAGGCTTCTTCGGATGCCGTCATTTCTCGCAGTGCAACGCACTCCTACAGCAACAGGGACTTGCCCCCATCGACTGGACTAGAATACAATAATCTTTTACGCTAAAAAGCCGTTATACCGACGCTCCTCGCCTATGGTGCTTAGGTCTCCGTGTCCGGACAGCACCTGATACTCGTCAGGCAGCACCATGATACGGCTGTGCAACTTCTCTATCAATAGTGGATAGCTGCCTCCGGGCAGGTCTGTGCGACCGATGCTGCCTTGGAACAAGGCGTCGCCCGTCAGCACCATCTGTTCGTCATGCAGCACATAGGCCATGCTTCCCGGGCAATGACCCGGCACGTAACGGCACTCTATCTTGCAACCATTGCCCAACTGCAGCACCTCGCCGTCATCCACAAACACGCACTTCAGGTCATCCATCGCCGTCACGCCGAAGCCCATCATCGCACCGTATGCCTCCGCCTGCTTCAGTAGCTTCACTCCGTCGCGATGCAGCGTCACTGGCAGTCCGTAGCGTTCACACGCCTCACGCAGCCCCGCTATATGGTCCACATGCGCATGAGTCAGTAACACATACACCACCTTCAACCCGTTGTCTGTCACAAATCGCGACAGCCTTTCATCCTCATAAGTCGCCTCTGCACTAGGGTCTACAATGGCGCACTCCTTCGTCGCCTCGTCCCACACCACATAGCAATTGGTCTGAAAATGGTTGAATACAAACTGCTTAACCTGCATATCGCTATCAGCCGTTTATCCAGTTCTCCACCGCCTCCTTCTGCACGGGCGGTATGTCGAGCTTATTCTTCTTTCTCAACCCGTTGAGGTCGTTATACAGTTTGTTGGGGTTTGCCTCTTTCAGCTGTGCCAGCGTGTTCACGCCAGCCTTGCGCAGCATGGGCACCCATTCGGCAGCCACGCCGTGCTCCACAAACTCCTCGTCGGTGGTCACCACGGCCTTCTTCTCAGGCTTCATCTGCGGGAACAGCAGCACATCCTGAATGCTCTGCTCTCCGGTCATCATCATCACCAGACGGTCAATGCCGATGCCCATACCCGACGTGGGCGGCATTCCGAACTCCAGAGCACGCACAAAGTCCATGTCGATAAACATCGCCTCGTCGTCGCCCTTCTCGCTCAGTCGCAGCTGCTCTTGGAACCGTCCCAACTGGTCTATCGGGTCGTTCAACTCACTATAGGCGTTCGCCAGCTCCTTGCCGTTGACAAACAGTTCGAAACGCTCCGTCAGATTGGGATTGTCGCGGTGGCGTTTGCACAGGGGCGACATCTCTATCGGGTAGTCGGTCACAAAGGTCGGCTGTATCAACGTATGCTCGCACTTCTCGCCAAAGATGGCATCCACCAGCTTGCCCTTGCCCATCGTCTCGTCGGTTTCCACGCCCAACGCCTTGCAGGTCTCGCGCAGCTGCTGCTCGTCCATGTCCGCCACGTCGTAGCCCGTCTGCTCTTTAATCAGCTCGCACATCGGCACCCTCCGGAACGGAGCCTTGAAGTCTATCTCGTTGCCCCACACCATCACCTTCGTTGTGCCGTGCAGCCGCATCACTATCCTGTTCAGCATCGTCTCCACGAAGGTCATCATCCAGTTGTAGTCCTTATAGGCCACATATATCTCCATGCAGGTGAACTCTGGGTTGTGCGTCCTGTCCATGCCCTCGTTGCGGAAGTTGCGGCTGAACTCATACACACCCGCATAGCCACCCACGATAAGCCGTTTCAGATACAGCTCGTTGGCAATTCTCAGATAGAGGTCGATATCCAATGCGTTATGGTGTGTGATAAACGGGCGTGCCGCCGCACCGCCGGGTATCACCTGCAGCACCGGCGTGTCCACTTCCAGATAGCCCTGCTCATTGAAATAGTCGCGCATCGTGTTCACTATCAGCGCACGCTGCTCAAACACCTTACGCACCTGCGGGTTCACTATCAGGTCCACATACCGCATCCTGTACCGCTGCTCGGGGTCGCTGAACGCGTCGTACACCACACCGTCCTTCTCCTTCACTATCGGCAGGGGGCGCAGGCTCTTGCTCAGCACCGTCAGGCTCTTCACGTGTATCGAGGTCTCGCCCATCTGGGTGACAAACACGTAACCCTTCACTCCGATGATGTCGCCAATGTCAAGCAGCCGCTTGAACACCGTGTTGTACATCGTCTTGTCCTCGCCGGGGCATATCTCATCGCGCTTGATATAAAGCTGTATGCGCCCATACGAGTCCTGCAATTCCACAAACGATGCCGCGCCCATGATGCGGCGGCTCATGATGCGGCCCGCGATACTGATGTCCTGAAACAGCGTATTGTCCTGCGGATACTTCTCCAGTACCTCGCTCGATTTCGCATTCACCTCATACAGTGCGGCGGGATATGGATTGATGCCCAGCTTCTTCAGCTCGTTCAGCGAATTTCTACGTATTTGTTCTTGTTCGGTCAGTTCTGCCATAGAATAGATGCTAAGTATTATTATTACGAATTGAGAGTTGAACGTTTCAAGTTGAAATTTATCTGGACACAGCCAACTTTCAACTTTCAACTTTCAACTCTCAACTTTTTTGTTGTCCAACCAGGACTCGAACCTGGACTGACAGAACCAAAATCTGGAGTGCTGCCATTACACCATTGGACAATCAACAATTAACCAATTCTTGCAAAAAACATGAGTCACAACCAGTAACACTCAAAAACACCATGATATGCCTCATATTTTGAGGATGCAAAGATACAACATTTTTTTCATTCATCAAAAAAAACTTTTCTTTTTTGTTTTTTTTGATAGCCCATACACTCGTGTTACTGACGAGACATCTACGTCTATGATGCAAATCCAAATCAAAAGAACACGAACTACTATAAATTCACCAATATCACTCGGCAAATTTGTAGCAATTCGTACTCATACTTGGCTTGCAGCGGTTGTCGCCGTTACTCAAACACCAACGGCTCTTCTTGGGAACCGAGGTTGACGGTCATGGTACGGTTGCGGTCCACCAGCACCTCCCGGCCTTCCTTAAGGTTCTTGGTACAGACACGCCCGTCCACCGTGGTCATTATCACCGTGAAGGTGTGGAAACAGCCTGGAGCAACATAGGCGCATACCTCCGCACCCTGTGTGAAGTCAATGTCCTGCAGAGACTCCAGCACCACACTGCGCAGCGACTGCTTTGTGGCGGTAAGCACGGGGAATGGATAGTTCGACACCTCGAACACGCCAGTCATATAGCGGTTGCTGTCGGCCGTCTCGAATGTCACATTGGCAATCTTCTCTGCCGTAATCAGATGCAGACGCAGCACGCCGCAGACCGCCTTCAGCACCATCTGGTCGGGCGCATCCTCGGTCGTCTCACCATAATACACCATGCCCTCACTCGTTGGCAACTGATGCTGGCCAACGTTCACGCAACCCGCTCCAACCAGCGACACATGGGCGGGATACACCATGCGCACTATGCCTTGCGCGGCAGCGGTGTCGTCGCGCATAAAGACGACATCCTCTCCATTTTTCTTCACCGTGGCCATCTTCGCCTCCATGGCATCGTCCCACCACACTGCAGACGCTGCCAAATCCAGCTGCGGCTGCTTATCCATACTCGTCAGCGGTTCCAACGTCACAGCATACTGTGTCGGCTGTTTCTGACCGCCATTACATGAAACCACGCCTGCCGTCACAGCGGCAAGCATCACAATAACAAATAATCTGCTCTTCATAATACAAAAGTTTTTGATGTGCAAAGATAACACTTTTTCTCGACATAACACAAAAAAAGCAGGCAGCCTAAAGAACAAAGGCCGCCCGCCCAAAAAAAAGCATTACGATGAAACACTAATATTGCTTACTCTTACGATTATAATTCTACTAACTTTCCTTTCTAATATTAATTGTTGTTTTCTATTCTCAAAAGTAACAATCCTCTTCAACAAAAAGTAAAAAAAAAGAACACTTTGAGAACCTGTATCTGTCCTCAACGTATCCTATTCCGATGACAAAAAAGTATTTATCAACATTTTAACCTAACACTGAAGTTAATTTTCCAATTGCAAATATACACTTTTTTTCTGACATACAAAAAAAAATGCATAAAAAAAGCGAGCAGTCTAAAGAACAAAGACCGCTCGCCCAAAAAAAGCATTACGATGAAACACTTATATCGCTAGAACTTGACTATCCTCTTTTGGCAAATTATTCCTTCTCAAGTAGAGCAAAAAATCAAGCACCCACGACCATTCATACCTCTCCAGCAAACTCTCATTTCGCGTAAGTCACCATTCAATCAGCATTTTGCTCAATTCTGGAGTTAATTTGTCTAGATGCAAAGATAAGAACTTTTTTTTACATAGCAACCATTATGGGTAAATTTAAGATTTTTTTAACAAAATACTCTTTATTCAGCCCCCTCGCCGCCATATCATTTCTTCTCACACCACACCTGCGCTTGTCGCACCCTACCAATTTGTCACTATCTTTTTCTGCCGTTTTAGAATTATCGCCTGTTCCTACATTGTAATAATATAGATTGTGGAGTCCGTCGGTGTTGCACTTATCCGTTCGTTAACCGATCGTTTGCCGTTCGTTTGCCGTCCAGGCGACGGCAAACGACCCCCCAATCGGTAGAATGCGGTAAGTTTCGGTAAAAAGCGGTAGGATGCGGTAAGTTTCGGTAAAATGCGGTAGAATGCGGTAAGATGCGGTAAGAATCGGTAGAATGCGGTAGGATGCGGTAGGATGCGGTAGCATACTACACGGCAGTGGGTGCTGGAGAGGAATAGCAAACCCCAATGAACGATTTGGGTTAAAAATCGTTATTTTTTCGATTTTTTTACAACGGAGTGTTGATAATTCAAAAAAAAATAGTAATTTAGCGGTTGAAAAAAGGTGCATAAAAAACACCAAAAATAGTTAACAACAATTTAAAATTCAATAATATGGAAGCAAAGAAAACCCCAAGGGCAGACCTCGAAAATCGCAGAGGACTGTATCTGGAAATCGGACTGGTGGTGATTTTGGCTGCCGCACTCGTCGCCTTCAATGTGCGTTCCTACGAGAAAGAAGTGAAAGTAGTGAACATGCGCGCCATGGACGACGCTATTGACGCCGACATCATCCAGACCGACCAGCCCGACGAACCGCCACCACCACCCGAAGAGCCCGAGCAGGTTGTCACCGACCTGACGGTGGTTGAGAACGACGCTGAACTGACCAACGAGGTCGGTATCATCAACGCCGAGGATAACGCCAACAAGGCTCAGGAAGAGGTGATCCAAGTAGTGGTTGACGATGAGGTGGAAGCTGAGGAAGAGGAGGTGTTCCTCGTTGTGGAGGAAGACCCCGAGTTCCCAGGAGGCCTCACTGCCCTGTCGCAGTTCATCGCGGACAACATCAAGTACCCGCAGCTCGCCAAGGAGAACAACATCACTGGTAAAGTGTTCGTCTCCTTCGTGGTTGAGAAGGACGGCAGCGTGGGACAGGTGAAGGTGCTTCGTGACATCGGCGGCGGATGCGGCGCAGAAGCTGTGCGCGTCGTGAAGTCGATGCCCAAGTGGAAGCCCGGCAAACAGCGCGGCAAACCCGTCCGTACTCAGTTCAACCTCCCGGTCAACTTCGACCTGCAGTAAAGGCTGCAACAGCTAAAAGTAAGGGCTGCCTAACGGGCAGCCTTTTTTTGGTTAGAGCAAACTAGTATGACTAGACCAACTAGTGTTACGCGTGCTACTAGAATAACTATTATATGCTTGCTATCAATAATCTATCGGTGCAGTTTACTGGCACCAACCTGTTTGACAACGTCACTTTCAATATCGGCGACCGCGACCGCATAGGCCTGGTGGGCAAGAACGGTGCAGGCAAGTCGACACTGCTGAAGATACTGTGTGGCTGGCAGCAGCCCGAGTCGGGGACAATGGTGATAGCCTCGGGCCAGGAGGTGGGCTATCTGCCGCAGGAGATGGTGCCCGACACTCGGCGTACCGTCATCGACGAGGCTATGACTGCCTTCAGCCGCATCGACGAGCTGCTGGCCCTGCAGCAACGGCTGACCGAAGAGATAGCGGAGCGAACCGACTACGAGTCGGTGGAGTACACTCGCCTGCTGAACCGACACAACGAGGTGACTGAGCAGGTGGCGATGCTGGGTGCCGACAGCCGTCAGGAGAAGACCGAGAAGGTGCTGCTGGGTCTGGGATTCAAGCACAGCGATTTCAGACGGCCTGTGGCGGAATTCAGCGGTGGCTGGCAGATGCGCGTGGAGCTGGCGAAACTGCTGTTGCGCCAGCCCGACTTCCTACTGCTCGACGAGCCGACCAACCACCTCGACATCGAGTCGATACAGTGGCTGGAGAATTTCTTGCAGGGCTATGTCGGTGCGGTGGTGCTGGTGTCGCACGACAGGACGTTCCTCGACAACATCACCAAGCGTACGATAGAGATTACGGCAGGAAGAATCTACGACTACAAATGCCCCTATTCGGAGTATGTGGTGCAGATGCAGGAACGGCGCGCCTCGCAAATGGCACAGCTGACGGCACAGCAGAGGCAGGTGGCACAGATAGAGGCATTCATCGAGCGGTTCCGCTACAAGGCGACCAAGGCGAAGCAGGTGCAGTCGAGGGTGAAGATGCTGGAGCGGATGGAGATGGTGCAAGTGGACGAGATGAGTAGCGAGAGCATCCATTTCCGATTTCAGCCGGCACCCCATAGCGGAAAGATTGTGGTAGAAGCCCAACAGTTGGGAAAGGCCTACGGGGAGCTGAAGGTGTTCGACGGGGTTGACTTGCTGATTACTTCGGGCCGACGCATTGCCTTCGTGGGCAAAAACGGCGAGGGCAAGAGCACGATGGCGAAGATTATCGTGGGCGACATCACGGACTACACGGGGTCGTTTCGGTTAGGTGCCAACGTGCAGGTGGGCTATTACGCACAGAATCAGGCGGCGATGCTCGACGGTGAGAAGACCGTGTTCCAGACCATCGACGACATAGCCCAAGGCGACATACGGCCCAAGATACGCAACATATTGGGCAGTTTCCTATTCGACAGCGAGGACTGCGAGAAGAAGGTGAAGGTGCTGTCGGGTGGCGAGAAGGCGCGGCTGGCATTGGCGAAGCTTCTGCTGACACCGTCGAACCTGCTGGTGTTGGACGAGCCGACCAACCACCTCGACATGGATTCGAAAGACATACTGAAGAACGCACTGCTGCAATATACGGGGACGCTGATAGTGGTGTCGCACGACCGCGACTTCCTTCAGGGACTGACCGACGAACTGTATGAGTTCCGCGACGGGACCGTACACGAGTTCAAGGGCGACATTTTCGAGTTTACAGAGAGCCTGAACGCACGCCAACAGGCCGCCATGCCCAAACCCACTTTCGCCACAGAAACGAAGACGCAGGGACGCCTGAGCTATGAGCAGAACAAAGACCGCGAGCGAGAACTGCGTAAGCTGCGCAACGCTGTGGAAAAGATTGAGAAAGAGATAGCCGACCTGGAGGAGCAAATTGCAGCCAAGGAGACCCTGCTGTCCAGCGGTGGAGCACAGGACGGGGATTTCTATGCCGAATACCAGCAACTGAAGGAACGGCTAGACGAACGCATGGATGCGTGGGAGAACGCAACAATAGCGGTAGAGGAGTTTTGAGCGAGGAGGATAGAGGATATAGATTCTATAGGGAATATAGATTTTTAGGGGGCTGTATTATTGGGCGGCGGCGGTACCAGCGACGTGGCCGGTGGAGAAGGCTATCTGAAGGTTGTAGCCCCCGGTGTCAGCATCGAGGTCGAGAAGTTCGCCTACGAAATAAAGGCCGGGAACGAGGCGCGACTCCATGGTCTTGGGGTTGATTTCTTTGGTGTTAACACCGCCTTGGGTGATGATGGCGGTGTCGTAGTCGCCCGTGCCGGTGAGGGTGAATTCCACATTCTTTAAGAACGAGAGGAGACGCTTGCGTTCGGCGGCGTTAATCTGGTGCAGGCGCTTGTAGTACTCGATATGCAGCCGTTTGAGTGCGAGTGGAATGACTTCGGCGGGGAGCCAGAGGCGCAGAGCATCGTGGAAGAGGCGCGTGCCGTTGGCGTTGAGGTCGGCAATAAGACGGCGGTCGAGGACATCGGCAGCGACGGCGGGCTTGAGGTCAATGTGGGCTACGAGGCGTTCGCCATCGTGGAGCAGACGGCTGACCTGACGGCTGGCAGAGAGGACGATGGGGCCGTCGAGACGGTGGTCGGCAAAAGTCATCTCACCGAAAGCATCATAGAGCTTCTTGCCGTCGGGACGAGTGATAGAGAGTGCTACATTCTTGAGCACAAAACCCTCTAGTTCTTGCGGTATCTCCTCCTCACAGAGGAGCGACACCAAAGCCGGCACCTGCGGCACCACGGTGTGACCCGCCTCCTCGGCGAGGCGGTAGCCGATACCCGTGGAGCCTGTAGTGGGATAGGCGAGTCCGCCAGTGGCGATGATGATGGCATCACCTCGAACGGTGGTGCCATCTTGCAGGCGCACGCCATGGCAGTCCTCGGTGAGGGACTTGACGGCGCAGTTTTTGCGGATGGTGACACGGGAACGGTGTTCGAGGTCGTTGATAAGAGCCAGAAAGATGTCGAGCGACTTGCCACTCTTGGGATAGACACGGCCACCCCGCTCCTCGACTAGCGGGACACCGCGTTCTTCGAAGAACTGCATGAGCTGCGTGTTGGAAAACTGGGCAAAGCTGTTGCGCAACCACTGTTTGTCAGGACCGATGTGGGTGAGCGTGTCCTTAATCGACGCAGTGTTGGTGAGGTTGCAACGACCCTTGCCGGTGATGCGCAGCTTGCGTCCCGGCTGGTCCATCTTCTCGAGTAGCACCACTTCGGCTCCTTGGTTGGCGGCAGCGACGGCAGCCATCATACCCGCCGCACCGGCACCTACGATAACAACTTTAGTCATCAGGTCTTGGATAGGTAAAATATGTCGGCAGGATGGACGCAGAGGACGGGAATCTGCGAGTTGTGGACAATCTGTTGGGCATTGGTGCCGAGGAAGAGCTGGGAAAGGAGACGGTCCTGCTCGGTGTTGATGACCACGAGGTCGGCCTTGATAGAGTCGGCATAGCCGAGCACAGCATCACTGTAATTGCTGTACTTCTTCACCACCGACTTAAACTTGACACCCTCGCTAGAGAGAAATTCGGCGGTCTGCACCATATAGGCGCGGAGCTGGTGGGCCTGGTCGGGAGAGTCCATGAGACCGAGGATATGAATCTCGGAGTCGAAGAAGCGAGCCATGGCGGCTGCGGGCGGTACCTTCTGACGCGAGTTGATATTGACGCGGATGGGCATGACAATACGCTCAAGAGCCTTGTGGAAGTCATAGCCCTGACGGACGGTGAGAACGGGCACGGGAGCCTCCTGCACGATGCGCACGGCGGTACTGCCCATCCAATACTTCTCGAAGCCCGAAGCGCCATTGGTGCCGATGACGATGAGGGGAGCGTTCTCGTGGCGAGCCTGCCGCGCAATGATGGCACCCACTTTGCCGGAGCATATCTCCCAACGGATTTCGCCACCATGGAGGTTGGGTCTATGCTGGTCGCAGAGCATCTCCAACTTCTCCTCAGCCAGATGCGTCATGACGGTGAGCTGTTCTTCGTCGAAAAGGAGCTTTTCGCGCTTAGCCCAGATGATTTTAATACCACAACCCAACTTGTTGGCGATGTCGACAGCCAATTCCAAGGCGACATAGGAGCCTCTGGAAAAGTCGGTACCCACAATGATAGATTTCATGCTATATACTGGTTTTTATGCTATAATTTACTAAAGGTGTAACGTGACAAAATGCGTTTTAGTATAGCTAGCGTAAATAAAAATTTACTATATGCTGTTTTTTTTGTATTTTTGCAAACTCAAAGAACACTCGAATGAACAATAATCTAGATGCCACAGGCCGCGGACAGACGGCACAGGAACGCGAAGTGGAACGCGCATTGCGCCCCAAAGGTTTCGACAGCTTTGCCGGACAGCAGAAGGTGCTGGACAACCTGCGCGTGTTTGTCGGGGCTGCCAAACAGCGAGGCGAACCGCTGGACCATGTGCTACTACACGGGCCTCCGGGCTTGGGCAAGACAACCCTCTCCTATATCATCGCCAACGAGCTGGGTGTGAACATCCGCATGACATCGGGGCCGGTGCTTGACAAGCCGGGCGACTTGGCTGGAATGCTCACCTCGCTAGAGGCTAACGACGTACTGTTTATCGACGAGATACACCGCCTGTCACCCGTGGTGGAGGAATACCTCTACTCGGCGATGGAGGACTACAAGATAGATATCCTGATCGAGTCGGGACCGGCGGCACGGAGTGTGCAGATAAAGCTGAAACCCTTCACCCTCATCGGCGCGACCACGCGGTCGGGTATGCTGACCGCGCCATTGCGTGCCCGTTTCGGCATCAACTGCCGACTGCAATACTACGACGCGGAAACGCTTGCCAGCATCGTCAACCGCTCGGCGGGACTACTACAGGTGAAGATAACCTCCGAGTCGGCCTACGAGATAGCGCGCCGCAGTCGAGGCACACCCCGTATCGCCAACTTGTTGTTGCGCAGGGTGCGCGACTTCGCACAAGTGAAAGGCGACGGCACCATCACGCTAGACATAGCACGCTATGCACTGAAGGCGCTGAACGTGGACAGCAACGGACTGGACGAGATGGACTTGCGCATCCTCGGCACTATCATCGACAAGTTCCACGGGGGACCGGTAGGCATTAACAACATTGCCACTGCCGTGGGCGAAGATGCGGGCACGGTGGAAGAAGTGTACGAGCCCTACCTGATACAAGAAGGCTATCTGCAACGCACCCCCCGAGGCCGCGAAGCCACTCCCCTAGCCTATCAACTGATGGGGAAGCTAAAACCTGGCGAACAGCCGGAATTATTCTAGAAAAGGTAGAAACGATAAAGACAATAGATATTACGACAAAACATACCACTATGAGAACACTGATTAAGAATATCAAATCGCTGCTGCAGGTGGAGAAGTGCCCTCGGCCGCGTGTGTTTGGTGCCGACATGGCACATATCGACCATATCGAAAACGCCTATCTTATTGTCGAGGACGACAAGATTGCCGCCTTCGGAAAGATGGACGAGCTGAAAGAGCAGACCTTTGACAAGGAGGTGGACGCGACGGGCAGAATGGTGCTGCCCTCGTTCTGCGACTCGCACACGCACCTCGTGTATGCCGGCAGCCGCGAGATAGAGTATATCGACAAGATTCGCGGCCTCTCATACGACGAGATAGCCAAGCGTGGCGGCGGCATACTGAACAGCGCCAAAAGGGTACAGGAGGCCTCGGGGCAACAGCTCTACGACGATGCGATGGCACGGCTGGACACCATCATCCGATATGGCACTGGCGCGGTGGAAATCAAGTCGGGCTACGGCATGACCCCCGAGGCAGAATTGAAGATGCTGCGCGTCATCCGCCGACTGCGCGAAAACAGCCCCCTCACCATCAAGAGCACATTGCTGGGAGCCCACGGCATACCAATGGAATACCGCGGCCATCAGGAGAAGTTTGTGGACCTCGTCATCGAACGCATGATACCACAGGCTGCCGAAGAAGGACTGGCGGACTATATCGACGTATTCTGCGACGAGGGCTTCTTCACCGTCGAAGACACAGAGCGGATGCTGGAAGCTGGCGCGCGCTACGGAATGCGTCCGAAGATACACGCCAACGAGATGGCATGCAGCGGCGGCATACAATGTGCCGTGAAGTACAACGCACTGAGTTGCGACCACTTGGAATACACTGGCGATGCAGAGATACAATGCCTGCTGGGTTCGGAGACGATGCCTACGGTGCTGCCCGGAGCCGCTTTCTTCCTGAACATGCAACACGCCCCCGTGCGCAAGATGATGGAGGCAGGACTGGGCGTGGCTATGGCATCGGACTACAATCCTGGGTCGTCGCCTTCGGGCAACATGCAGCTGGTGCTGTCATTTGCCTGCGTCAACTACCGTATGCTGCCCGAAGAGGCCATCAACGCCACCACCATCAATAGCGGCTATGCCATGGGCGTAAGCGACCAACTCGGCTCCATAGCCGTGGGCAAGCGTGCCAACTTCTATATCACCACTGAGATACCCACCTACGAATACCTGCCTTATGCATACGGAGAGAACAAGGTGTGGAAAGCGTTTCTCAACGGTAAAGAATATTGACCATGATTACCGTCGAAAGCCTCAATAAATCATACGGTTCGCTGCAGGTACTCAGGGATATCAACCTGACTATTGGCGAAGGCGAAGTGGTGAGTGTGGTCGGCGCGTCAGGGGCAGGCAAGACCACGCTGTTGCAGCTGCTCGGCACCTTGGACCGTCCTGACAGCGGACGCATCCTATATGACACGCAGGGCACTCAGCGCGTAGACGTTACAACTCTAGACGAGAAAGCCTTAGCCCACTTTCGCAACCGCCATATCGGGTTTGTGTTCCAGTTTCACAACCTGCTACCCGAATTTACGGCACTGGAGAACGTCTGCCTGCCCGCGCTCATCGCGGGCCGCAGCATGGAACAGGCCACTGAGGAGGCAATGACACTACTGCGTTTCCTGAACGTAGAGGCACGGGCAAGCCACAAGCCCGCACAGCTGTCGGGTGGTGAGCAACAACGTTTTGCCGTGGCACGCGCACTCATCAACAGACCCGCCGTGGTGCTTGCCGACGAACCTTCGGGCAACCTAGACACCCACCATGCCGAAGAACTGCACGACCTCTTCTTCCAACTGCGCGACCAATATCGCCAGACCTTCGTCATCGTCACCCACAACACCACATTGGCACAAAAAGCCGACCGACAAATAATGCTCAAAGACGGAGCCATCGTATAGACCTATGATACAGAATAACAAAGCACACAGAGAACAGGAGGGAAAAGGCACCGCCTCCACCAACTCCACCATCTACGGCCTGCGACCCGTGATAGAGGCCATTGATAGCAACACTCAGATAGACCGCGTGCTGCTGCAGAACGGGCTGACCGGGACACTTGCCACCGAACTAAAGAACCGTATCCGCGAAAAAGGAATACCCTTCCAATTCGTTCCCATAGAGAAACTGAACCGCCTCACAAAAGGCAACCACCAAGGGGTAGCGGCATTGATTGCGCCCATCCAATACCAATCCGCCATCGAATTGATACCAAAGCTGATGGAAGAGAAGAACGCACCCTTGCTGATACTGCTCGACCGAGTGACCGACGTGCGCAACTTCGGTGCCATTGTGCGTACGGCAGAATGTACTGGAGCCGACGCGGTCATCATTCCCGACCATGGAAGCGCACAAGTGGGCGACGACGCGGTAAAAACCTCATCGGGTGCCCTGTTGCGCGTACCCGTGTGCCGCGAAGGAAACTTAAAGACGGTGCTCAACCTAGCCCGACAATGCGGAATGCAGGTTGTGGCAGCCACCGAGAAAGGCGCAACCGACTACATTGAAGTCGATTTCAAACAGCCCACCCTACTCATCATGGGTGCCGAAGAGACCGGCATCAGCCCCGAACTACTCAAGCTGTCCGATGTCCGTGCAAAACTACCTATACTAGGTCAAATACAGTCACTTAATGTTAGTGTAGCCGCAGCCGTTTTCATGTACGAAGTGCTACGCCAGCGACGCTAATACAGCCCTCCCTTGGAGAGAAAGCCAACGCCACCGAGGTATTGGCTTTTTTTGTATTGTCTCTTAGTTTGAACCCAAATCGGTTGTTAGTCGACTTCTCAATCCATTTCACTTTTTCAGGTCTGCTTATGGCAGATTTGGGGTTGAACGAGGGAAAAACGGGAAAAAGTGTTAAAAAAACATAAAAATTAGGGGCAAAAGGTGACGTTTTTGGCACTTTTGGGAGTATAGCGAGAGGGGGGAAGAAAATTAATGTTACACGACTCTCTATTCGAGACGTGACAGAGGTTGAAAGTTATAAATAAATATAAAAATAAAAAAAATGTTGCTAATTCGTTTTTTCTTCGTAACTTTGTAAGTTCAAATTAGGCAAGAAAAATGCCCAATTGGTTCTATATTTTAGTTATATATTATTGATAATAAACAAAATACAAATAATACAAATGAAAAAAAGATTTCTGCTTTTTGGACTAATTTTTGCTTTGTCGGCAGTTGTGTCCCATGCCCAAATCACTCAAATCTACTCACAAGACTTTGAGGTAGGCACACCCGTCACCTATTCTGGCAGTGGTCCCGGCACCGGACCTACCGTTCAGTCAACCATTGTATCAGGTGGTAGTCGAGCGATGAAGATACTCCATTCCCAGAGTGGGGAATCAACGCTTACTTTGGATACACTTGACTTCACCCACAATAGTCAGTTCCGCCATTACACGCTGGAGTTCATGCACATCACATGGATTGCCGGCGGGGCAGCCGATGCACATGATGTAGGTTGGATCGAGGTAAGGCTTCCTACTCAGACAAACTGGACCCGCCTGAACAGCACACACTACAACACCTCTTCTGGCGAAGCAAGTGGTGAATTCGGATACATTTCATCATTTAGCTGGCATTCCTACCAGGACTGGGAACATGCCGCCTCGCTGAGCAACTCTCTATGGAAGCGAGAGCGCTTTGACCTAGACCAGCTATTTCTCGGCGTAGCGACGGAGAACCAAAAACTACTTGTCCGTTTCCATCTGGCGCAAAGAAACCAAGCCAACCCAACAGGTGAAGCCTGGTATATTGACGACTTGCTAGTCCGCGCATCCCCCCAACCTATAACGACCCCCACACTCTCAATGATTTCGTTCCCCGACCATCTGAACTATCCCAACAGCCGCGGTGCAAAGGTGGTTGCAGACGTGACCACGCCAGTGACACAAGGCATTAACGACGACTCAGTATATATAGCCTATCGCGTAGGCAACAGCCCAGTAGAGCAGCGTGCCTATATGCACCGACAAGGGACAAGCAACCGCTTTATCGGCCGTATTCCGATGTATGGCTATGATACGCTGATACACTACCATGTAATAGCCAAGGACGCAACAACGAACAGCAATACGGTATACTTCCCGAAGAATTCAAGTCAATGGAGAACATACCGATGTGTTCGAGGACGAACCAACACAAGCAGCGCTGTATTTGGTACGATAAGTAACACTGCGATATTCCCGTTCCCGAATATGGCAGACAATAGGTCGGAGTGGATATATGACAGTGTGACGATGGACTATATGGGATATGGACCCGGATATATCAATAGCTTCCGATTTATACTGACGACCTCGCCTATCACGGTCACACGACCGCGTCTGCAGATTCGCATGATGAATGCTCCTTCTTCAGAACCACGCACACCCACCATGACTGCATTCACCAAGACCGAGATGCAGATAGTCTACGATTCCAGTTTCACCATTGAGCAAGCAGCCGCCGGAGGTTACAAGATGGTGACACTCCAGGACACATTCTATTATGCCGGCTCTGATTTGGTGATGCAAGTGTTATATGATGGCAACACCGACCCTGCGGCAAACAGCGTCAGGCATGTGAGCACGTCATCCAACAAATCCTCCCTATATTCCACTGGTTCAGAAGCATCGTATGGATACAACATCTTCGGTCCTGACATAGATCAATTTGCTTTGGGTGTAACTGTTGCCACCCGTCCTTGGATGCAGTTCTATGAGACACAAAATGTACCTTTGATTTACGACTGCGGCATATCCGCCATGTCGTATCCAAACTACGACACACCCTGCAACATTGGGTTAGACTCAGTGGTGGTGTGGCTGAAAAACTACGGTGTCAGCCCAATGAATGCGGTTCGTATCTGGTATCGTATAGACAATGGCAACTACACACACTACGACTGGACAGGGACGCTCAACGGAGGCGACAGTGTGCGTGTGCACGTGTGCGACAGCCAGTTGTTTACCGTAGGATACCACACTATCAGAGCCTGGGTGGACGACACCATCACCATCGACACGCTGCGTATGCGCGACCACGAGCCCTACAACGACACTGTATTCACCCCCTTTGCTGCCTGCGACGGACCCTATAACGGAGTACGCATTGTGGGCACAGGTGCAAGTGCCAATTTTAGTTCGTTGGAGAACTGCCTGTACGTGCTGAGCCGCTGCGGTGTCAATGGTCCTCTAACCATAAAATTGCCTGGAGGTATCTACGATATCACTAAGTTCCCCTATATCCCCGGCGCATCCGATAGCAACTACGTGCTGTTCGAGCCTGCCACAGCCTCGGCTCAAGTGACATTCCGCCGTGCCCGCACTGGTGTGAATACGAATGTACCCGCACTGGTTGACATGACCGAGGCACGAGGCATTCGATTCAACAATATCAAGTTCAGCAACGGACGTTACTCCGACAACCGATGCGATGTGCTCGCACAGCTGGGCGACAATAGCGCCAACTGCCAGTTTATCAACTGCTCTTTCAGCGACAGCAATAGCATCAACAACTCGGCACAATCATTGATTAACACGGGCAATGCTGACTCGACACTGGTTACTAACTGCACATTCTATGGTGGCACCATTGGTGTTGATATAACAGGTGCCGCACCCGACGTGCGTTCTGTTGGCAACCGCGTATACCAGTGTACTTTCACTAACCAGGTCAACTCAGCTATCCGCATCGTCAATCAGTCTGCCGCCATCATCGACAGTAACTTTGCCAACGATGTGCTGACCAACGCCAGCTATATTATATTGGGACAGTACTGCTACGACGGAACCCAGATTACCCGTAACAAAGTATACTCGTCGAAGGGCACCTGCTGTATCGGTGTATCGGACATGCACGGCAGCAACGGAAACTACTGTATAGTGGCAAACAACATGCTCGTGTCTGTGGATGACGGCACAAGCAACATGCTGACCACCCCGCTCAACATCATTAAAGGTTCATATATCAAGACGGTGTTCAACTCGGTGAGAATGAACGCACCCACCCGTGTTAATGTGGCAGCGGCAACATTCGGTGGCGACGTCATCAGCCACAGTTATTTCCAAAACAACGTGATAGCCACGTTTGACACTTCGAACTACGCCTTCTCCTTCATTCCTGGCGACAGCATTGCCAACCTACACGTGAACCACAACTGCTACTATTCTGTAAGCGGTGTGCTCAACAAACTGAGCGGTACAAACTACAACAACTTAAACGGCTGGCGCAATGCCGTGCCAAGCGACATCGGCTCGGTGAGCGGCAACCCCAACTACACCAACGGTTCGGTCAGCCGGGTCGACCTTCGCTCGTTCAATGCCTTGCTGCGTAATGTGGGTGTGCCCATCCCCGAGGTGACGATAGACCTTTTTGGCTCGACCCGTTCGACCACAGCTCCCAGCCTGGGTGCCTACGAGGTTACTGCCCTGTCCGTGGACTTCACGCCAGAAGAATTTGTGACACCTATGGAAGACTACTGTGGTGCTCCTGCCAGCATACCTGTTGAGGTGGCCATCCGCAATATGGGTAACGGCACCTACACCGCCAGTACCGCCTCGCCCATGACAGTATACTACAGTATCGACAACGGCCCTGTGCAGTCGTTTGTGGTGAACCGCGACTGCGGCCCCAATGACACCATCCATTTCCTGTCGACCCGCACGATGTCACTGCCCAGCGGAACGGGCAACACCGACCGTACATATAATATTAAATGGTGGGTGAAATGCAACCTCGACCCCGACGACCTGAATGACACCAGCACGTGGTCAGTTCTGTCGAGATATGCTGCCCCCGCCCCCACCGCCATCAACCAGACCATAAACTACAACACCGTCGCAACCATCACACCGACAGCCGGTGTGAACACATGGCCGGTAAGCTACTATACATCCGGCAATGGTCGCCAGCAGCGGTCAGGCATTTCTTGGTATCACAGCATGACCGACACGGCCGCTTTCTTCTACGGCCCGACACTTACGACTACCCCGCTGTATGACGACACGACCTTCTATATCTCGCAGAAGCGCAACCTGCCGTTGGTGAAGATTACCGAGGTGCAGGTGAACCGCACAGCAGCAGGTGCCACCTATCCCATGCCGTCGTGGATGAACGCGCAGACCGCCTTTGCAGTTGAACTGACCAACTGCGGCGACTACCCCGCCAATTTGGAGGGCGATAGCGTTTTGGTGGTTCAGAGCAACTCCGCTGCCAAGATATGGGTACTGCCCAACGTAACCATTCAGCCAGGTGCCACCCTAGTGCTGCAGTACAGAACCAACTCCACTGCTAGCGATTCATCCCGCACCATCTATGCGCCAAGCACCGCAACCGTCACACCTGCCTACACCGCCAACTTCGGTGTCATCTATCGTGACGGACATGGCGTGGCCGATGCCGTTGCCTTCAATGGCGTGATCACCACCACCTCATCCCAGGCCATCAACTGGAGCAACCAACATATACCTGCTGCCGTATGGCAAGGCAGTGCCATCGACCTTGCCCGTAATGGCGGCACCACCAACACGCCCACCGCAGGTGCCCGCCGCATAGCATGGCCTACCAATGCCACCAATGCATCGCCTACGGCCACTGCCTCGTTGTGGCAAGTCGCAACCGACTCGCTACGTATGCACCTCGGTGAGACTGAGAACAACCTTATCCGCTATTTCGACAACGGCTGCGAAGGATTCCGTTCGGCTGTGAACATCCACGTGACCAACGTCCCCAATACCGACCTCTTTGTTGACGAACCCGTCGTTGACACTGGATGCAACCTGACCACCGCCGAGCCTGTCTCAGTAATGGTTCACAACTATGGTTCAAATGCCGTTCCCACTGTAGTGGTTAAGTACAGTCTCGACGGCGGCACCACCATTATGTGTAGCGATACCATCGCGTCTGGCATTGGCATCCGCTCGGGTGTACACCACACCTTCAGCACGCCTATCAACATGCAGACCAGCCACGACACTGTGTTCAACATTAAGGTGTGGGTAGACGCCGTCACTGGCGACAACGACCACACCAACGACACTAACACTGGCTCATTCAACGCCAACTACACGCCCTCCATCCCGCTGGTGGACACTGTCCAAACTGTCAGTTATGGCGAGCGTCTGACAATAACGGCAGACAGCCTGCCCACAACCGACAACACCATCTGGTATGACATCAATATGAATGTTCTCGATATCACACCAGGGTCGTATACCACCAACTATATCTACCGCCGCGACACCATGTTTGTCCGAGCCGTTGCCCTTAAGGATGTCGCCAACACCCACATCGGTACCTTGGCATCAGTGATGAGCAACAGCTATCCTTCTCCCTACAACCCCAAACAGCGGTACGTCAAGGAACAATACCTCATCACTGCCCAGCAGTTGCAGGCTGCAGGACATGGAGCAGGCACCATCAGCTCACTCTCATTCTACCTGGAGTCGTTAGGTAATAACGTGACCTCGTTTACATTCGACTACTACACTATCAAAATGGGCACCACCACCGCATCCACATTTGCCAACGGCACATTCGTCACGGGTCTGACACAGGTGTACAACAAAAGCAACTACACCTTCACCAGTGCCAACATAGGCTGGGTGAAACATACGTTAGACTCACAATATCAATGGGACGGCACGTCCAACATCGTCATTGAGATTACACGTGCACTGTCCGCTGCCGGTCCGACAAACGGTGCTAATACCCGATACACGGCACAGGCCAACACCGTTATTTCCAAACAGCACGCCACTACCGACCAGGCCTCACAGACTTCGGGTACCAAGGGCAACAACCGCCCCGACATCCTCTTTGGATTCCTCGAGCCTGTCGGATGCGAGAGCCCCGCATCACCCATCTACATCAATGTCACCAACATACCCGACAACGATGCTTCTATCCAGTGGCCCGTAGAACTTGACACTACTGTCATCGCCTCGTGCGATACTACTAACCTGAACGTGGTACTGGAAAACCGTGGTAACTACGACATCTCCAACTATACCCTCCGTTACAAGATTGACAACGGCAGCTGGCAACAAATCACTGGCAATGCCAACAACCTACCTCTGGGCTATAGCCGCACCGTGCCACTGCTGAGCAGCCACTTCACTCCTGGCCGCCATACCGTCACCGCCGTGGTAATAATCACGGGCGACACCGTTCCGACCAACGATACCATCATTCGCACCTTCAATGTCCGCTTCTGCGCCGGCACCTATTCCATCGGCTCCTGCGGCAGCGACTATCCCTCCATGACGACGGCTCTCGACACCCTGCACAATGCCGGTGTTGCCGGACCCATTGTCTTTGAACTTTGCGAACAGACTTTCACCGAACAGCTTGACTTTGGACCGATAGACGGTACCGATGCCACCAACACCGTCACCTTCAAGACCGTCCCTGGAGCCACCGACATGGCAACCATCTTCCACACGCCTACCAATGCCAGCAACTATGTCATCAACATCAGTGGTGCTAGCCACATCATCTTCGACAGCATCACATTCTATGCCAACTATACCACTGGCTCGGGCAACAATATCTTTGCCAACGTCGCCAAAGTTGAGGAATCGAACTTCATCACCTTCTACAACTGCGTGCTGCGTTCCAAGAAGACAACGGCATCGTCGACCAATGCCAACGTGCTATTACTCGGCGACAACAACCACTATATCACAGTCAACAACTGTTTACTTGACAGTGGTTATTACTCCGTACGTTCTAGCAACAATACCTCCAGCGACAACATCTCCATTATCAACTCCGACATACTCAACTTCTGGTACCAAGGTGTGTACCTCCGCAACACCGACACCATTGCCGTCACGGGCGACAGCATCGCCTCGGGCGTCACGGTGGCAGGCAAACCCCTTACCGGTATCTACATTGCTGGAGCATATCACGCCAGCATCCAGCGCAACTACATCCACCTCATCGACAGCCGCACTGGCGGCAAGCGCGGTATAGCTCTCTACAACTGCCGAGGCACCAACATCGATCGCGTGACAGTATATAATAATATGGTTTCATTATACGGTACTGCCGTCGCATCGCTCTCCTCATCGGGCATCTGGATTGACTCACTCTCTAAGCATGTCAGCGTCTACTATAACACCTGCAACCTCTATGCCGGTGTCAACCAGAACGCCACTCGTACCTTCAGCTGCCAGAACTCCTCCTACATCCATGCCCTAAACAATATCTTCAAGAACGAAAGTAAGGGCTTTGCCTACTACGTCGCTATCGACACCTGCATGGCCAGTTCCAACTACAACGTCTACTGGACCAATGCCGACACCCATGCTACCACAGGCGTCATCAAGTTTGCATTCTGGGGCGTCAACTGCAACAACCTCGACAGTCTGCGACTGCTGAACCACACCGACAACAACTCATACCAGAGCTACCCCTACTTCGTCGACAGCATCTACAACCTGAGCACACTCTTGGCGCAATACGCCGACCGTGCCCAGTATAACCCAGATGTCATCACCGACATTAGAGGATGCATCCGTCCTCAGATTCCTAAACCCACGATTGGTGCCTACGAGTTCAACTGTATCCGCGAGACCCACGATGTCGCCGTTGCTGAGATTATCGAACCCTACGTACCTTCTGTTACCACTGGCAACAATCCCATCGTGCTCAATATTGAGACCGACTCTATCATGGTTCGAGTAAGGTTCTTCAACAATGGTACAGCCATCGAATCTAACCTCACTTGGTACGCATATATGGCCGACACCTACCCAGTGGTACAATCCGATATACGGCAAATAAACCGTCTTGCATCCCAAGCCTTCGTTGAAGACTCCGTCCTACTTGAGTCTCCGTTAGGAATCGTCGACACACAAGACATTGTTGTTGTCATTAATATGGCTCCCGGCATTGTCGACCAACGTCCCGAAGACAACATTGACACTGCCCAAGCATTCATCTATCCCGCATACGACTTGCAAGTCATCTCTGTCGCGGTTGATAGTACTTGCGACCCAGCCCACTGCCGTATGTACAGTGTGCCACTCAAATACACCCTTAAGAACGCGGGTAAGAAAGACTTCCCCGGCGACTTCCCCTTCACCCTCGGCTACGACTACTACTGCCACCAGCCCTCCACGCAGAGCTTCCCCAACTTCCCAGGCTCCAGCAGTCTCGATGTACAGACCTTCGCCGGCACCGCCCTGCCCGTAGGCACACAGCGTGAAGTCTCCCTGACCCCGACATACGAACCCAACCTATATCCCACCGGTACCCTGCTCGACATCACTGCCCGACTGCGTGGCTTTGTCACTGCCCAGTACGACATCAAGCAGCACAACGACACCACAAGCTACATCAACATCACCTCCAACCATACGCCTGACGCACCCATTGCCCACGATACCATGGTCGACTACGGCACCTATGGCAACCTCTGGGCCACACAAGGCGAGACACGCGTCATTCGTTGGACTCGCGACACTACCGACGGCAGCTTCTTCTACAACGGTAACAACAACTACAACCGTTCTACCCACTGGAGCGACACGCCTCAGTACTTCCATGACTCACTCTACTACCTCTACTGCCTCAGCTCACGCAACTGCACCAGCTATTACTCACAAATCAACGTGGGTATCAACATGCCACTTTCCTACGATGTCTCCATCTCCGAAGTACGCTCACCGCGTGGTAGCGGCCGTGTCTACCTTGAGAGAGACACTGTCACACTCCGCGTCGTCAACTACGGTAGTCAGCCCATTTCCAATATCCCCATTGCATTCAAATTCATGAATGCCAACGGGCGCACCACCTACCTCGAAGTCCACGACACTGTCCGCCACACCATTCCAGGACGTGTGGGTGACAACGTACAGTACTACGACCACACCTTCGGAGGCTGCCTTGACGACACCGCCATGCTACTCATCAACCAAATTGTCTCTAATTCGGCACTCACCAACAACACCTTTACACTCAATGCCTGGGTCTACCATCCTGACGATATGCAACGAGGCAACGACACCCTGCGCACTGTCCACACATTCCGTACTTTGGCCGAAAACTGCTACGACTCCATCAACAAATATGCACCCACATCTCCTGAAGGATTCAACATCACACACGTCTCCTACAACGAACTCGACAACCACATGCCCGACCTCATCCCCTATGACAATCTGTGGCTGGGCTCATACAATCCCACCAATGCCGAAGTGCCGACATTATATGTCCTCCGGGGCACTCAGGACACCCTTACCATCGAGGTTGCCAACTACTTTGACGAATTCGACTCTACCACTGCCGCAAGCCTCTGCGTAGCCATCGACTATAACCGCGATGGCCAATACGACTTCCTCAGCTCTGAAAACATCACCCGACGGGCTGGTATAGGAAATGCCATCAAAGTACATAGCCGCCGACCCTACAAGATACCCCTTACCATACCCGAAAGCGCACACTACGGCTACATGCGTATGCTTGTATGGGTACATGGTGACTCTACACTTATCACCAACGGCATCCACACCGCCACATCATTTGATGACGGACAAATGCAACAATACCTGCTCTACGTTCAAGAAGAATGTATGCTCGACTCTGTCGATGCCGCTCTCACACGCGTAGTGGCACCTCGTGAGAACGTTATAGTCGACAGCAACTACCAAGTCATTATCATGCTTGCTAACAAAGGCTCCAAGCCACTCACGCAGGCTTCTATCAGCTATCGATTCCACAATGTCAACCAGCCTAATCCATTCATCCAAGACACGATGCTATGGAGTGGGGAACTCGAACCCGGCATGAGCACACCTGTCACACTCTGCAATGTACACTTCCCCGAAGGTACCACCAATCTCTTCTGCTCCGTCATAGCAGAAGGCGACACCTTCCATGTCACCAACAACACACTGCAATATCAGTACCACCGCTACTACGTCGTCGTGGCTCGATTTATTGACAGTTTCGACCAACCCATCGACAAATGGTACGCACCTGTTGGATACAACAACTTCACACGCAACTATTTCGAACGTGGCATGCCGTCCAAGAGCATCATCTCCTCTGCTTATTCGCAACCCAACGCCTACATCACCAGTGCCACCGAGTCCATTGTCACTGGCAAACACGGCAACCGCAGCGTTCTCTACTCGCCCATTATCAACATCCAGCAGATACGTACCGACACCATCACCTTCCTAATCAACAAAAACATGGCTGAAGGTTCATTCCTCCGATTGGAGTATCTCGACTACCAAGGACTCTGGCAGTTGGTCGAAGACCCCTCTGTCCGCTGGGTCGCTGGCGACGCTTCCGGAAGCTGGTACGACACTGAGCAAGGTTGGACTGGTTCCACCGCTGGAGCTTACAACACTCTCATATTCCCCACCTCCCTCATCAGTGGCGAATTTACACAGCGCGTACAATTCCGTTTCGTATTCACCACACCTGTCTCCACCTCTCCCGCTGCCAACTTTGGCGATGGTGTTGCTATCGACAACCTCGTCATTGGCCGCCAACGCCGTGCTATCGATGTGGGTGTCCGTGAAATCACCTATCCCACCAACCCACAATTTGGCCAGACCATTTATCCTCGTGTCCGCATCCACAATTACGGCACCGACAGCATCCGTAACTTCATAGTTTGCTACAGACCCTTCGGCACCTACCTGGCACACGAGGCCACCTGCACCGAGTGGATACCTGCTGGTGGCGATTTCGAATTCGAATTCCCGACACCGTTCATCATCACCAGCCAATTCCCCGACACTTTCGAAATCTGTGCCTTCACCAAGGTTCAGTCCGACTACTATCGCGACAACGACACCACCTGCAACCTCTTTGGTCTCTCGCCACTCGCCAACGACCTCTACCTCTACGCCATCACTTCACCTCTCGCCAGTGCTGTGGCAGGCGATAGCATCAACATCACGGTGCGCCTCCGCAACTTCGGCCAGAACGAGATTGAAGACTGCACTATTCGCTACCTCTACAACGATAATGACACTGTCACCGAACATATCGTCTTCTCCGACTATCTAGGCCGCAACTTAGGCTCTACCGAATTCTTCAACTACACATTCCGTCACCGCGAACGAGCCACAATGGGTACCATGCGTCTCACCGCCTGGTGCGAATACCGTCAAGATGTCTATCCCTACAACGACACCATCTTCAAAGAAATTGCCGGTATCGCAGCCATCACCGACATCCAGGCCACCGCTAGCATAGTTGACCAACGTAACGATAGGGAAATCCATATCTGCGCCATCCTCGACAATGTCGGTGCCCGTGCTGCCAACAACTTTACTGTCGGATACTACATCGACAACGACCCCTCAACCCGCTTCGAAGAGACCTTCCACCGCGACCTGCCCTTTGCCTCTGGCGACCATGCCGTACACCGCTTCAGCAATGTTGAACCGTGGCGCTCTTACGAATGGGCATACGTCACTGTCTACTGCTCTGTTCCTGGCGACACCAACCAAAACAACGACACCTCTAGGATTATCCAACCCTACAGCACCGATCTGGAACTCGTCAAGCTTCAGGTCGAAGAGAACATGAGCGACTCATGCCGCATTCGCGCTGTTGTCCGAAGCAACGGAAACATCCTATTCTACAACACCTTCTTCTTCCAACCCACCATCATCAACGATATCTCGATACCAAGATACCAATACCCAACTAACACATACTACTTCGAACCAGGCGACACCCGCCATGTCCTCTTCAAAACCAAGATACCCAAGAGTCCCACGCGCACTTATATAGGCTCTAGCAAACTCAATTTGCCTAACGCCGACGACAATCCGGCTAACGACCAGACTACCATCATCGAAGTTGTCAACTATTTCGAAGACGTACCTCGTGTGGCTGAACCCGATTTCGTCCTCGAGCAGAACTACCCCAACCCCTACGACGGCACCACACGCATCGAGTTTGCACTGCCCTATGGTGGTTCGGCACGCTTCTTCGTCACCGATGTGGTCGGTCGCCTCGTGCACGAAGAGACTACCTACTACGACGAAGGTCGCCACACTATCAGCTTCAACAAGGGCAAACTCCCCAGCGGCGTCTACTACTACGGCCTCGAATTCAACGGCCAGCGACGCATGCACAAGATGATTATCCACTAAGTGCTACAGGCGTTCATAGCACACATTCAGCAGCAGCACCTCTTCCCAACAGGGCAGCAGGTGCTGCTCGCTGTTAGTGGCGGCATCGACTCCGTGGTCCTCACCCACCTCATGCACTCCGCCGGCTATCCCTTTGCCATAGCCCACTGCAACTTCCACCTCCGCCCTTCCGACTGCGACCGCGACGAAGCATTCGTCCGGCAACTTGCCGATACATACTCCGTTACCGTCCATGTGGCGCAGTTCGACACCCAAGCCTACGCCGCACGCCACCACCAAAGCATCGAACAGGCGGCTCGCCAGCTGCGCTACGACTACTTCGAGCAGTTGCGCCAACAGCATGCCTACGCTGCCATCCTCACCGCCCACCATCGCGACGACTCCACCGAGACCTTCTTCATCAACCTCCTACGTGGCACAGGCCTCTCTGGGCTTCACGGCATACTGCCCGTGCAGGGTCACATCGTCCGCCCCCTGCTTCCCTTCGGGCGCAACGACATCGAAGCCTACGCCGCCCAACACCACCTCGCCCACGTCGAAGACATCACCAATGCCTCTCTCGACTACCAACGCAACCAAGTGCGCCACCTGCTCTTGCCGCTATTACGGCAACTACAGCCCGCTGCCGACCACACCTTGCAACAGACCGTGCTACACCTCCAATCCACCGAACGACTCTACCAAGCCCTCCTCACTCCCCTGCTACAGCAGCTCACGCATCCCCAGCCCGACGGCAGCATTCTCATCGACCTCGCCGACACCCTGCCCACCCCACTAGATGCCCATTCATCGCCCCAGCTGCGCCAGCAACTCTACTTCGAGCTGTTGAAACCCTACGGCTTCAACGCAGCCACCGTCACCAACATTCTCGGCACCATCCAGCCTGGCAAAACCTACCACTCCCCTACTCACACAGCCTTCCGCGACCGCGACTGCCTGATACTGATTCCCTACCACGCGCAGCCCGACACCCTGCCCACTATCACCGTCGGCACCACCTCGCCCGACGGCTTCAATCCCAAACAACTGCCGCCCCACCAAGCAGCCTTTGATGCCGATACCGTCACTCTGCCTCTGCGCCTGCGTCACTGGCAGGCGGGCGACCGCTTCCAACCCCTCGGCATGACGCACGGCACCCAACTCATCAGCGACTACTTCTCCGACCACAAATACAGTCTCCCCGACAAGCAGGCGCAACTTCTCCTAGTCGATGCTACCGACAGCATACTTTGGATTGTGGGGCGTCGTACCAGCCACCCCCATCGCCTCACACCGCATACCCGCCTTGTGCTCACCGTCGAAGTGTCACCCACACCCTCCCCCGTCTACTCCCGCTAACCCCTAATCTACCCATCATCCCCCCGTTTTGTTTTTACACCTCTAAGATCTTCTCCTGTTCAAAAGGCAGTAGAGGAAATGTCTACGTATGACAAAAAACAACATTTTGCGTCCAATAATGGATATGTGATATTTTTTTCGTACTTTTGCAAATTGTTATGGACAGCAGCCGTTTTATTATATGCAGGGCGGCAGCGGGGTCGGGCAAGACTTACACGCTGGTGCGCCAATATCTGGAACTGGCATTCTCAGCACCAGAAAGCCAGGTCTCCCAACGTTTCACACACATTCTTGCCATCACCTTCACCAACAAGGCCGCCAATGAGATGAAGGAGCGCATACTGCACGAGTTGGACAACATTGCCGACTACGGTGCCGAATGCCCAATGGGTTGCGACCTTGCCCACCGGCTCGACCTGCCCGACAGCACCCTGCGCCGCTATGCCGCCACGGTGCGGCAGGCCATACTGCACAACTATTCCGACCTTGCCGTATGCACCATCGATAGTTTCATGCACCGCATCGTGCGCACCTTTGCCCACGACCTGAACCTACCCCTCAACTTCGACGTGTATATCGAAAAGGACGACTTAGTACAAAACGCAGTGGACGAACTGATGGCACTGGCTGGCACCGAGGGACAGGAAGAACTGACCCAGATGCTATGCGAATTTGCCGAGAGCCGCATGAACGAAGGCAAAAGCTATATGGTGGAGCGCGAGCTGGCAGAGCTCGCGGAGGAGCTGTTCAAAGAGCAGTCGGAAGTGTTTCTAAAGGCACTTCGCCATATCGACACAGCCCAATTCAGCGACATCCAGCACCAGATGATTGCCGCCAACCGCCACTACGAAGGGCTGCTACGCGACCTAGGCGGCGAAGCGATGGGCATCATTGCCGACGCTGGGCTGTCAGTGGCAGATTTCTACTATGGCAACAAGGGGGCGGGATCCTTCTTTCGTAAGCTCTCTGAAGGAGTGCTGGACGAACCCAACACATACGCCCTTGCCTATTTGGAAGGCGACAAATTGGGTGGCAGCAAATGCAGCCCCTCCACACGCGATGCCCTAGAGGCGACAAAGCCACGCCTACAGGAACTGTACCAACGCTACCGGCAGCTACACGACAGCGAAGGAACGCTGTATAACACGCGCCGACTGCTACTGAAGAATATCTATTCGCTTGCCCTGCTCAACAAGTTGGGCGAACTGGTGGAAGGTTACGCCCACGAAAACGAGATAGTACACATCTCTGAGTTCAACAAGCGCATCGCCGACGTGGTGCGCGACGAACCTGCCCCATTCATCTACGAGCGGCTTGGCAATCGCTACTGGAACTACCTTATCGACGAATTCCAAGACACTTCTCGAATGCAGTGGCTCAATCTAGTGCCGTTGGTGGAAAACGGTGTTGCCTCCGACCACACATCACTAGTGGTGGGCGATGGCAAGCAGGCCATATACCGTTTCCGTCAAGGCGACGTGGAACAGTTCATGTCGCTACCGCATGTGGACAGTGCCCTGCACGGACATTTGCTTGAGCAACCCGGCGTGAGCACAGTCACACACTTGGACAAGAATTTCCGCACCGGACGCACCATTGTGGAGTTCAACAATGCCTTCTTTGAATGGGCCATCCGCAATCGCTACAGTGAGAATGCCGAGCTAAACACCATCTACTTAGGCAACGACAAGGGCGACCGCCCCGACCTGGCACAGACTCCTGTAAGGGAGAGCGGCTATGTGCAGCTAGGTTTCTGGGACTTGGACGACGGCCACGAGCCTCTGTGGCAGGAGATGCTCAGCGACATCCGTCGGCAGGTGGACGAACTCGGCTACAACTACCGCGACATCACCCTGCTGGCGCGCGACAAGCGCACCCTCTCCGAGACTTCCCTCTTCCTTACCGAAAACAGGGTGCCGGTGGTGTCGAGCGAATCATTTCTGCTGACGCAGAGCCGGGTGGTGATGCTATTGCGCAGCCTATTGCAATACCTGATTGACGGCAGCGACCGCGTTGCCGCTGCCCGTGTGCTGACATATCTCCGCAGTCTCGGTATCGTGCAACGTGACTTTTCCGACGCTTTTCTAACTGCGCGCACCACCCCGTTGCCCAGCCTCGACGAGCTGTTGGAAGATGAGGGGTTGACACTACGTTGCGACCGCCTGCGACACCTTGGACTGTACGACTGCTGCGAAGAGGCTTTGCGTATGCTCCGTCTCAACGGCATCGAGACCGCCTACACAGCCACCTTCCTCAACGTGGTGGCCAAATATAGTGCCAACCATCGGCAGGACATGTCGGAGTTCGTGGAATGGTTCGACGAGCAGAAAGACCGCCTCTCCACCAGCACCGCCACCGACCTCGATGCCGTGCGCCTAATGACCATTCACAAGGCCAAAGGGCTGGAAGCACCCATCATCATCTACCCCATCCTTACCAAACGCAACCAACAGGACAACATCTGGGTACACATCGACGAAGGGAGCGGACTGCCTCTGCCAGCAGGGCTGGTACGTCCTAGCAAGGAACAGCAGACCTTCTTCGATAAGGAATACGACGACGAACTGAGCAAGAGCGACATGGACCGCATCAACGTCCTCTACGTCGCCCTTACCCGGCCACGTGAGAAACTCCTAGTCTATTGCCAAGCACCGAAAAAGAGCGGCGGTAACGACTACGCCAGCCTTCTGCAAGACTACCTTGCCACTTGCACCGATGTCCACGAGGTGCGCACACAAGTGTATGCGCTAGGCGACGACAATCCCAAACAGCAGACCGACGAGAAGGCATCCACCAATATCAACATCCCGCTGCAGACGCTGAGCTATCCCGAATGGATACCACGCATAGCCATTGCCGACCAGTCGTCAGCCCTATTTGGTGAATTGGACGAGACTGCCAAACGTCGTGGCAATCAGTTGCACGACCTATTAGCCCAAATCCACCACCGTGACGAGGCCGACAAAGTCTTGGACAACTATCTTACGCTCCATCCTATGCAAGAGGATGAGGCAACCCTGTTGGGCGACACTTTACGCTACATGATGCAGCAAGAAGAGGTGGCTCGATTCTTCGACCCTGCCAACCGTTGCATGAACGAATGCAGTCTTGTATGGCAAGGCGAAGTATTGCGCCCCGACCGCATCGTCTACACACCTTCCGAAACGTGGGTCATTGATTTCAAGAGTGGCGAATACCGCAACGAACACCGCACTCAGGTCACTCGCTATTGCCAGGCCATCGCTGCCATCACCCATTCCAACAATGTCAAAGGCTTTCTCCTCTACATCGGCCCCGACCATTGCCATGTAAGCCCTTGCTGATTGTCCCTACCGCAACAACGTCACAGTGCCTGTTGTCGTCAGGCGGTCATGGGTGGGGGTAGTGTAGCTGCAAGTATACGCATAAGCCTCCTGTCTTAGTGGGATTCCATTGCATGTTCCATCCCACTGTTCTTCCATATCGGTACTATGAAACACCAAGGCACCACGACGGTCATATATCCACAGTTCGTAATCTGTGATACCAAACCCAATGGGACCAAAACGGTTGTTTGTGGCAAGTGATGGGGTGAACACATTGGGAAACATCAGTAGGTGACGCAAAACAGGAACAACCTTCTCCGCCGTATCGATGCAAACATCATTATATGCCACCACTGCCACCTTCACGCTGTCCGCATCCGAAGAGGCTTCGAAATAGAACAAGGGCCCATCTTCGTCCTGTTCTTCATCATCCACTAGCCACCGTCTGCCCACAGCAGGGCGGCTACGGTCGATGGCTGTTATATCCATTTTGTCATACCCCAACCATTCGGGTGACACCTCTAGAGCGGCGACAACTTCTTTCAATGGTAGTAGTTCGATGGTGTCCACCACTGGACATGCAAGCCCCTCCATATACTCACATTGCACATAATAGGTGGTCGGCTGCCTCGGTGCTATACGCACTTCGCCATCCTCTGTCAGATAAGGCAGCGATGCAATGGCAGAGGAAGCACTCCACCGGTACAGCAGTCCGTCCTCTCCAACAAAAGCCACACTTCCAGGCTCCTCCATCGACTGGTCAGCCATGCGATAGGTTCCTTTAAGATAGTAATATAGCATCTCTTGACACGCCATTGCAATCTCATAACTGCTAACCGGCAGCGGGTGAGTCGTCAATGTCAAAAGATACGACGAGTCGCACCCCTCTACCGATGTAAGGTGCAATTCGTATACTCCTGCAGAATCAAACCATTCATCGCAAAACTGATAAGCCTCGCCTTGGCACACCGTATCCTCCTTTTCCTGATAGAAATACTGTTGAAGGGATAGTTGCAGTGCATGTCGCCAACAGCCCACATCAACCGTATAGAATCCTGCCCGATTAAAATTCACATTGTGGAAATTATACGTCCCGCCCACACAAATCGTATCATACACCGTGTCACTCACATGATTGGCCACTATGGTCTGCCTCACCGAGTCACGGCACTGCCCATTAGCAAGCATTGCCACCAACTCCACGTCGTATGTGCCAGTCTCGAAATCATGAGTCGGATTGATGGCTGACGATTCCGCCCCGTCCCCGAAACGCCATAGATATTGTTCACATGCCTCATTGAGTCGCTGGGTATGTGCTTCGTCACGAGTGACGACACTATGATTTTCAAATTTGAACGAATAGCCGCAAGTGTCTTTTGCCACAACCGAGAACGCTGCCATGGGGAAACGAGTGCCCGCATGTGTGGTCATCGTAACCCCACAACTGCTGTCGCTATTAACAAACGAGGCTCGACACCTATACACTCCCTCTCCCACCACCAGTAGCGAATCTGCCCTACTAAGTGTACTATCCTCCCTATCGGCACGATACCACCGATACGAGAAGCCCTTGGGTGCATAGAATATATTGGTGTCAGTATTACCACAATAGGCTGACTGCAACTGCTTGAATCCACTCTCCAACGTGAAATAGGTATAGCCGAAATGAGCCCCTTGTGAACAGTCATAATTGTCCAACATCACATAGATGGTTTTTCCGTGCAAGGGAGTCAGGTCGATGCCCACTGTCGTCCAGTCGCGCCACACCACAATACCCATTCCCGAATGCCACATGTCGTCCCCTCTCCCGGCCACAAAATTGGCATAGTAACAACTGTCTACTAATACACCCGCCGAGTCCAGTACCCTCATGATAAATTTGGGTTGGTATTCACTCTCGTGTCCTGGTTCCTCTTCCACAATGGCATAACGGAGCAAAAGCAGGTCATACAAATTAGTGTCCACTTTAAGGATATAAGTTATCGACTCCTCCTCAGCTCTACTAAAACGATTGCCCAACCGTACCGACCGACAGCGACCTTCAGGTATAGTACGCAACAACGACCCCGTGAGCGAATCTCGTTCAGACGTGTCAGTGTGAACGGTGTGGCGCGAGATGGGATTATCATAACCATAGTCGACAACCCTCACACCTATCGACGGATTCAGATAGTTGCCTATGCGGCAAATAACATTGTCAGTGTACAAGTCAGCAAAATTGATTTGGTTGACCGCATCTAACATACACATTGTCTTAAAAGTACCCTTCACACTATCACTGGAACACCTTGGACTGCAAATCGAACGTACACTATATTCATAATCCGTCTGTGGAAGCAAGTCATAGAGCAACACATTGGTATCGGCTGAGATTACCGTCGTCCACTCCTGATTGGTTTCAGCTTGGCGATAGCTAAACTCATACATGGGTGCCCTATTTGAGAACCTCCAATTAACAGTAGCCTGCTCTTCGGTGACATGGCGCACATTCACCCTGTTTGGAGAGAAACAACACGGAATCGATTCGGGTACAAATCGATAGTAGCGGTTCTCGCCAGGCCAATCGCCAAAACCGGTCAGCCATTCTATCACCTCCGAACCCACCTGATTGTGCATGTTCACATTGACAGTCGTGCCATTTTCACCTTTAAATCCTATCCAGAAAGGTATAGACTGATAAGCGTATTCCCTATTACCATACAGGAACAATATGCTGCCATCCTGTTCCGAAAGCTGCACCTGAATCGGACGACGGTCCTCTACATCAACGTATATCTCATATTCAATCACACACTTTCGACTGCCCGCTACACCCACCACAGTCCATTGCACCAACACAGCAGACAATACTACTCCGTATGGGTCTATCAAAGGAGGTATCGTATTAAAAAAACTACTCTCAGATATGGGGTCAAAACCTATTGTACCTGTCCAGTCTATAGACAATTGCCGATAATAGTAACCGCAAAAGTAAAATTCAAATCCCAAGTCTATCATCTGCGTTGGATCCGTATATCGCTGCGCATTCCCCATGTCAACCCACAGCGTCGCATCCACACCTGTCTCATACAAATAGCCGCCCACTGACTGCCCTTGCACAGAACCGCCAGCAATAATCAGCATTGTGATGATAACATATAACGACCGCCTCAACAGACCCATGACTGCATTACTTTTTCATTTCCAATAACGTCAAACTTCTCAAAATAGTATGTCGAGGCATATATTTATTGACGGTAAAACGACAACACTTGTAGCCTCAAAACAATGGGCTTTTCACCTATTACGAGCCACAAAAAATGAAAAAAACGTCTGTATTTAAAAAAAAGTTGTATCTTTGCTTTTTAACATATAGAAAATAAAAAAACACAACATAATGGAAGACAACAAATTGTTCAGCGAGTTCCCACCAGTATCGACCGAAAAATGGGAAGAAGTCATCAACAAAGACCTCAAAGGTGCCGACTATGAGAAGAAACTTGTATGGAAGACCATCGAAGGTTTCAAAGTCAAGCCCTACTACCGTGCCGAGGACCTGGAGCATATTGAGTATCTCGACAGCAACCCCAGCCAGGCTCCTTTTACCCGTGGCAAACATGCTGACAACAATGTCTGGGACATCCGCCAAGACGTCAGTGCCGACAGCATCGAAGAAGCCAACGCCCTGGCCATCGAAGCCCTCGAACGCGGTGCCAACAGCATCGGACTCTGCCCCTGCAAGGTGAAGAACGTCGACGATATGCAGCGCCTACTCAATGGCATCCACCTCGAAGCCTGCAAGGTGAACTTCACCTGTGGCAAACATGCCATCGAGACACTGAAGCTCTTTGTCGAAGTTGCCAAACAAGGCGGTTACGACCCCGAAAAGATTGAAGGTAGCATCAACTACGACATCTACGGCCGCGCCCTGCTCCACGGCCAGTTTAAGGGTGGCGAGGAGCAATGCTACCAAGAGGCTAAGGAACTTGTCGAATACGCCAAGGCCTACCTGCCCAAGTTCCGTGTGCTTGCCGTCAACGGCCGCCATATCCACAACGCCGGCTCCAACATCGTGCAGGAACTCGGCTTCACTCTTGCCGCCGCCAACGACCTGCTGGCCCACCTCACCGACCTCGGCCTCGATGTCAAGGACGTTGCCACCCGTCTGGTGTTCAACTTCGCCACTGGCAGCAACTACTTCATGGAAATTGCCAAAATCCGTGCCGCACGCCTGCTCTGGAGCAAGATTGTCGAACAGTACAAACCCGACTGCGACTGCTGCTACAAAGTGTTCATCAACGCCACCAGTTCGCTGTGGAACAAGTCGGTCTACGACCCCTACGTCAACATGCTCCGCACCACCACCGAGACCATGAGCGCCGCCATTGCCGGTGCCGACAGCATCACCACCAACCCCTTCGACATCGCCTTC